>NZ_JBIQOC010000029.1:0-51323 GCF_044130295.1 Acinetobacter uliginosus
TCAATAATTGAACCGCTCTATCTCTGATTTCAGGGGTATATTTTGGTTTTTTCATCGGAACATTCTCTCAGGAAAGTTGGTCTCCGACAAACCCGGTACGGTTCATATTGTGACTATATTTATATTTTATAATACATTTGATAAATAAGTTAATAAATTTATGTCTAATAAAGTCGATGCATGCTATTTTTTCAACCTCGGGTTTGAGTGTGCCGATGCATAAGCTACTCAGTAAAATCACGACAAGTTATTGAATAGAAATTAAAACTTAGCTAAACCTGCAAAATAGACCTAAGATAGCCTCCAATTTCAATGGCGTTATTCAGTTGTTCTCAAAGATATTAATACCCTTTGACCAACTATTTCGGATTTATGAGCTGAATAGTTAGGTCTCATACTTAGGCTATTTACCAGAGAAAAAGCCAAGGTACATCATGGGTATATGATCATTTCCTTTCTTTTTTCATAAGCATAAATCCATCGGTTAAATACGATCTCTGATCAGGCATGATCTTGACTAGCTCAAATTTTATCCTGTCAGATCACATCGCTGTTTGCTTTTACAACCCGATATAAAACTTTTCAATCAGCTGCCGCGTTTTCACAAGCAGATTGCTAAACACGTTCTCCCGTTCAAACAGCTTAACCTTGTAATTTGGCAAGTCTTTCAATTCTTCCTTGCGTGGCAAGCGTTTGGTGAACTCATAATGCTCCAGGACGGTTTTCATTGCTTCTGGTTTAAGATTTTCCTCTTTACAGAGATGCTGATAGGCCTGTTCTTTTTCAGCATCCCAGAACTGAGCAAAGGCCGTTTGTACGCTCTGGCCATTGATCATCTTGGGCAGGTTTTCTTCAATAAACTTCTGGATCAGCTCCTGCTTGTCATACAGGGTGATTTCATTGCCAATCAGGTCATAGACCTGAGCTTCATACTTTTTGCGCTTCTGCTCGTCCCCGCTATTGACGGCCAGCTGTAACAGGTTAATGATATAACCAACATTGATCCGGTCACTGTGCAGTAAGTCCAGCTGAAAATCGACATCGTCCAGTACCGACACTTTTTCTTTTTTAGTGGTCTTGCGTACATCACGACATAGATCGGCATACTTGGACGCAAAGTTGGCAAAATGCTGTTTATCCAGTGCAGTCTGGTCCTGATCATATTCAATAAAGGTTTGCAGCTGGGCGTTGTAACGCATCACTTCTCGAAAGGCTTTAATGAACGCCAGCTGCTGATCTTCAGTGATGAGCTCGTCGACACTTTGATAATCAGAGGTAATATTTAGTAGCTTCTGTACTGCCACTTCATAGTCCTGCTGAATTTCTTCATAACTTGGCACCAGTACTACTTTTTGCGCTTCTTTATTGGAAAATAATGCCAGTGCTTCATCGGTGGCGCGTTTCAGGTTACGGAAACAGATGATGTTGCCGAAAGGTTTTTTGTCGTTAAAGACGCGGTTGGTTCGCGAGAATGCCTGAATCAGACCATGGTATTTCAGGTTCTTGTCGACATACAGCGTATTCAATGGCTTGGAATCAAAACCGGTCAGAAACATATTCACCACAAGCAGGATATCAATCTGTTTCTTTTTGACCCGATCGGCAATGTCACGGTAATAGGCATAGAACTGATCACCAGAATTATAGTTAGTTTTAAACTGCTGGTTGTACTGGGCAATATAGCGATCCAGCTTGTCACGGCTGGACGGATTGATCTGGCTCGGGATATCTGCCGCTTCTTCATGGATCAGCCCGTTCTGTTCATCCACCGGCACGGCTTCATTGGCGGCATAGGAGAAAATCGTCGCAATGGTCAGCGGTTTAAATAACCTGCCCTGCTCTTCATCCTGCTGCTGTTTCTCGGCCTGAACCTTTTCAAACAGTTCATAGTACTGGGTTAAGGTATCGACTGAACTGACACAGAACATCGCCGTGAATTCACGATTACGGGTTTTGGTATCATGCGTCTCGACAATATAGCGCGCAATCATTTCCAGACGCTGCGGATTGTCATATAGCTCCCGGGTATCAATCCCTTCGACCTCATCATCATAATCGAGGTTGTGCTGCATGCCCTTGGCCGTGTATTTACCCCGGTAATCAATCTGGAACTGCAACACGTTACGGTCACGGATCGCATCGACAATCACATATTGGTGCAGGCATTCATTGAACAGGTAATCTGTAGTGAGTTTCAGGCCGGCTTTAGACTGGCTGTTTTCCTCAAAGATCGGCGTTCCAGTAAAGCCAAACATCTGGGCATTGCCAAAGAACTTCTTGATATTCTGATGGGTCTCACCAAACTGGCTGCGATGACATTCATCAAAGATAAACACCACTTTCTGGTCTTTGAGATAATCAATGTATTCCAGATAGCGATCCGTGCTGATGGCGCGATTGAGCTTTTGAATGGTAGTGACAATCAGTTTGTCATGCCGCTGATCCAGCTGCTTGACCAAAGTATGCGTGCTATCGGTGCTGTCGACACTTTCGGCTTTAAAGGCATTAAATTCGCGTGAGGTTTGCGTGTCCAGGTCGTTCCTGTCCACCACAAACAGGACTTTTTCCACGTCCGGCATTTGTATGATGATCTGACTGGCTTTAAACGAGGTCAGGGTCTTGCCTGAACCGGTGGTATGCCAGATATAGCCGTTCTGATTTGAGTTTTGTACCTGCTGGACAATTTTCTGTACTGCATAGATCTGATAGGGACGCAGCACCATCAGGCTTTTCGTGGTTTCCAGCATGACCATGTACTGGGTCAGCATTTGGGTCAGATGCTGCTGATTGAGAAAAGCGTCGGCAAAGTCGACAATTTCATTGATATGTTTGTTGCTGACATCAGCCCAAGGAAAGGCGAACTCAATGCCAGTCGTGCCGTTGGAGTAGTAACGGGTATTGGTGCCATTACTGATCACAAACAGCTGAATAAAGCCAAACAGGCCCTGTCCGGCCCAATAGGCTTCACGCGTATAGCGCTGGGTCTGGTTAAAGGCTTCGGCGATTTCCATGCCGCGCTTTTTCAGCTCGATCTGAACTAGTGGCAGACCATTGACCAATAAGGTCACATCAAAACGGCTGGTACGGCCATTATAGTCACGGTGGTCAATCGTGATCTGGTTGGTGACCTGATAGATGTTTTTGCTGGGGTCATCGGACAGGAAAAAGATGTGTTTACTTGTACCATCATCAAACTTGACCGGGAACAGATCGCGCAGATTCTTGGCGCGTTCAAATACTGTTACGGTATTTAAAAAGCTGATGACCTGCTTCCACTCAGTTTCTGACAGTGGCGCAAGACCATTGGCACGTTCAATCTGGGTTTTCAGGTTAGACAGTAGCTGGACTTCATCCTTGAGCGTCACTGAGGCATAACCCAATTGTTGCAGCTGGCCAATCAGTTCGTTTTCAAGTTGATATTCGCTTTGTACTGTCATTATTTTCTCTTACTTAAATATATATTTAACAAATACTTATATACAAAAATGACTAAACTTAGTTATTTTTAGCTAAGTTTAGTCATTTTTAGCTATTTCTTAGCTATTTTCCAAGTTTTCCCTTCTGTTTTAATTAAGCCATTTAACCGCATTTTTTGCATTAAATTCCTAATTCTATTAATTTTTTTTGATTCATCTAAAACTTGAGGTAACTTATCGAGCAATAGTTTTTCTAACTCAGAACGCTTTGCTTGACCAAACTTTTTTAAATATTCCAAAATCAGTCCCTGATAATGCTGATCATCTAATCCACGCATTTCTAAATATTCGGTTTTTTGATCTGTATGTTCGGCAACATCGGCTGAAATACAATAGTTGGGCTTTCTTCCTTCAATTAAGCCTTTCTTTCTTAATTCCACAGCATCATCATCGCTAATCAATTGATTTTTTTGAACCTGATCTAAAGCAATAATATTGGTCAAAGAAAGATCTGGAAGCTCAGCGAGTTTTCTCGCGTAGTCAATACTCAGGACTTTTCCTGTGATTTTCACCTGAACACGATTATTGTCTAAAGTGTAATCTGGCATCGGGAAAAACTTTTCTCGTTGTTTCAAAAACATTCTTCGAATACCGCTGCCAATGGTATCAATCAGATTCAACTGCATCATGGCATTGACTAAAAATGTATTACGATACTTTTGCTCGGGTGTATCCCCTAAAATGACATTTTCAATCGATACTGGAAGAAAGCTGCCATAATTCTGAAAGGTCAGTGTGGAGTCTTCTTTTTCTACAATGGTAATTCGTCCACCCAAACGATAGTCCTGGTGTGCGATCGCATTACTGAGGGCTTCTCGTATGATATATGGATCGTATTGATCGACTTCTTCAGGAAACAAGGTGCCATCAACCAAGTAGCGATATTTAAGATTACGGATTTTGTGATACACCTCATCTACTGCCAGCAGAAAAGGGGTATAGAAGTGTTGATAGTCTTTTTCAATACCATCTACCCCTTTTAAAATCCAGGTAATCTGGGCCACAGCAGGATTAAGGAAATGTGCAGATTCCGGTAACCCCAATAAAACTATCGCTGTATGTGTAATTTTGCCTTGGATCGTGATCCGGGCTTTATTTAAAAAGGTGGCGTCATCCCATTGTGGGACTTCTGCAGCCAAGCGCGGGTTTTTACGGATAAATAACTGTCGTGCAGTGGTAATTGCAACTGGATCTAAATCGTGAATCGTGGCCTCTGGACAAATTTCAGCACTCCAGTCTGTAGACATGCTTTGCCATATTTTTTTGGCTTTTTCTGGATAGTCTTTCAATTTTTTAGTGTAACTACCCACACGAATATAAGCCTCATGAAGAAAACTCACAGGTGATCCACTTGTGGCGGGTATTTCAAATAAAATGACTTTTTTATCATCAAAATCAAGTTCATGAATTTTAAAATCTATACGTGGATTCAAACGGGTCAGTAGCCAAAATTCTAAATCTTCATTGCCTTTGGCTTTTTGTTTTTTGGGTTCAAAGGTTGTACCCACAATGGTCTGGTCATCGTCTTTGATACCAAAAATCAAGTAACCGTAACGTTTGCTACATAAACAGGCTCCATTGGATAAAGCCGAAATACGCTCACCAATCTCCTCTGGACCATGATAGTTTTCTTTAAACTCTAACCATTCCTGTTCATTGGGTTCATTTAAGAGCTGTTGCACAAGATTTTTAAAATAATCTGTCATGCTTTCCCCCCTACACAAACATCTGCTGCAACAAGCCTTTTTTCCAAGTTTTAGCCTGTTCAATTTGCTGTGCAACCACTTCAATTTTTTGGTCAATCGCAGATAAGAAATTAGCGATTTTGGTTTGTTCTTCAAGGCAAGGGATTAACACAATAATTTGATTCAAATTTTTCTTTGGCAGTTGTTTTAATGCAGTACCTGTTTGTAGTTCTTTGAATTGTTTTTGACCAAAACTACTATGAAGAAAATAAAGCAAATATAAAGAATCTAGTTCCTTACTATTCAATACTCTTAACAAGCAAATTTGAGCGTTAATATTGGAGTTCTCATGTTGCTTATCAACTAAAGCTAACATTCCAATATCACCTCTAGTTGTAACTAAAATGTCATTTTCTTTAAGATGCCCACTAACCAATACTCTGTTCAGATCTTCATCAATAAATCTCATATCATCATTAGTAATTCTGAGGTTCTTAATGTTATTAGCCCGAATGAAAGGGATCCCCACAGTTTCAAACTGTGATGCTATTGGATAAAGCTCCCCATAGTTTCCATCAGAAATGTAAAGATTAAGATCTTTTATGCACTTCTGTTTAAATTCCCCAAACTCACTACCATCATCCGCTTTAAAACGAATCTGCTGGCTAAACAGCTTTTGCATCATGCCTTGTTTATATTGGCTCAGTAGCTGATGTTTTTGCGTGAGTTGACTAACCTTTTCATCTACAGCGGAAAGAAAAGAAGCGATTTTGGTTTGTTCTTGTTTTGATGGGGCACTTAATTCAAAGTTTAGTACATCAGACTTAGTAATATTCTTCATACTATTACTTGTGCCTGTTGCCATATCTCTTAGTTTTATTAGAGTAGTTTCAGATGATAAATGAAACGACAACCATCTAATATCAGCCTTATCATTAACTTTGATTTGCCACAATTTATCTGATAAATATGTATTTTTCGGAGCTTTCTTAATAAACGCAGATGATCCAACCAATAAAGGTGTATTACTACGATTCATAACAAGTGAATTATCTAGTAAAGGCTCTTTTAGTCTTTGAATCTCGTTTTCTAAATTAACTAGTTTTCGTTCATTTGCATTAAAAACACCTAAAGAAACACAGCTCGTTTTCAGAACAGAAAAATCATCTTCAGTGACATCTACATCTTCACCATTTACAGAAACGCCCGCATCTAAAGATATCACCAATTCTTTTAACTTAACCTTAGACCAGTCACTATCAAACTCTTTAAATCTTAACTTTGGCGCAGTCATTACTTCACCTCTGTAAAAGGCGAAGCAATCCCAAGCTCTTTGCAGAAATCCGCAATTACCGCATCGGTCTTTTGGCTGTCTTGTTCCAAAGCCTGTAACTGCTGAGCAATTGCATCCAGATCAATCTCGGCTTCCGCTTCAAAGGTATCCACATAACGCGGAATATTCAGGTTGTAATCGTTGTCTTTAACTTCTTGTAAAGTTGCTACATGCGCGTATTTTTCAATGTCTTGGCGCTTTTCAAAAGCCGCAATAATATGGTCCAAATGCTCAGGCAATAACTTGTTTTGATTCTTCTGCTTTTCAAAACCGTTACTGGCATCAATAAACAGAATATTGCCAGTATGCTCACGGTTTTTCTTCAACACCAAAATACAGGTCGGAATCGAGGTGCCATAGAAAATATTGGCCGGTAAACCAATAATCGTATCCACCACATTCAACTGTTCAATCAGGTACTGACGAATAACGCCCTCACTGGAACCACGGAATAATACGCCATGCGGTAACACCACCGCCATCGTGCCGTTATCATCCAGTTGATAAAGCATATGCTGGACAAAAGCCATATCGGCTTTGGAACTTGGCGCCAGTTTGCCATAAGCGGCAAAACGTTCATCCTGTAGAAATAAAGGATCGGCTGACCAGTTGGCTGAAAATGGCGGATTGGCCACCACCGCATCAAACTTGTGCTCTAAATGCTGCGGACGGGTTAAAGTGTTTTCCTGCTTGATGTCGAACTTGGCAAAATGTACATCATGCAGAATCATGTTCATGCGCGCCAAGTTATAAGTGGTACGGTTCATCTCCTGACCATAAATCATATCCACATCTTTGACTTCACGTTTTACCCGCAGCAACAAAGAACCCGAACCGCAGGTTGGGTCATACACTGAACGTAAACGCTCTTTGCCTTGGGTGACAATTTTAGCCAGTAAAGTCGATACCGTTTGCGGGGTATAGAACTCACCAGCTTTCTTGCCCGCACCTGATGCAAACTCACCAATCAGGTATTCGTAAGCATCACCCAGTACATCGGCTTCAGTATTGGAAATATCAAAATCAATGTCGTCTAAATGACTGAGGACTTTCGCTACCAGTTCATTACGGTCACTGGCATTATTGCCCAGCTTAGTCGAATTCAGATCCAGATCTTTAAACAGGTTGGCAAAGTCATCGGCAGAGTCGGTGCCTAAAGTACTTTGTTCAATCGATTTTAAAGTCGCAGTTAAATCATCCAGAATAAACTCGCCCTGACGACCACGCTCAGCTAAGGTATGGAATAGCTGTTTTGGCGTCAGCGCATAACCGACTTCGGCAATGGCATTCTTTTTGATTTCTTCGATATAAGGCACATGCTCAGGATGGTTTTCATCCAGCTCAAGAAAACTGAGGTCTTCGCCATCTAGCAATTCATTAGCAAAATTAACCGACTTTTCCGATAAATATTTAAAGAAAATAAAACCCAGAATGTAATCCCGGAATTCATCTGCCCCCATGGTGCCGCGCAAAGTATTGGCAATATTCCAAAGTTGTTTTTGTAGCTGTTGCAGTTGTACCTGGGTCATGCAGAATCCATCAGTTTAATTTTTAACAATAAGTATAGTTTAGCTTAATGATCAAAAGCTTTCAGCGCGATGTGACATCACTTTTCGCTTTGATTGTACTTTTTCAAATATTGCATTGAAATGCGAGACAGATGATAAATGTTGTAGCAAGTTGCTACACGCTTTAAATCAGTACTGGCCCAAAAATCTGGCTTGAAGCCTTGCCATAAAAGCTGTAGTAAGTTGCTACACTTTTTAAATAATTTCTTTACCAAAAATCTCATTCAAACGTTCGCGATTTTCCTGCACGAAATTGGGATCATTTTTCAGCTTATATTTCATCTCTTTCTTGAAATCACTCATGGAGGCACCCGCCACAGCAAAATCCATTTGAAACATAATATCGTTCACAATCACGTTGGCCTGTGAATCGGTGAGGCAGCCTTCGATCTTAAACCATTTGCTGAACTGTTTATAATTCGGATCATTGGCATAGATATACCAGGAACGCACTGTCAGATCGAACTTTGCCCCCAACTCTTTCACAATGGCATTATCATCAAAATCGACATCCAGGTAGATCTGGGTCTTTTCGTTGCTGTGCGGGATCACCTTTTCAGTATGTCCATTCACAATTTTAAAGCGCACCCCGACAACAGGACGACCTTTCTTGATAGTGTCATATTCGAGTTTGAGGCTGGTTCTTTGATTAATTTCTTCCACAATCTTATCCAGCACATAACGTCTGAAGTCGACCCAACGATCATATTTCTTCTCGCCAATGTCGGTTAAAGCCTTGATATTTTCTAGGGACAGTTCAACTTCATAGGCGTCTTGATTGGCATATTTGAACTCGTTTTTAATAAAGTAGGAATACAGGCTCATACTGGTTACCGAGTCTAAAGCAAATAAATCCTTTAATTGGTAAGTGGTAAAATTGCCGCTTGCCAGACGGGTAAAATAAGGCAGCACTTCGCTGGTAAAACGGATCTGCAAGGCATTTTTCGCATCATCTTCCCAACGCAGCTCTCGAATAATCGGGACCACTGAATGGACTTTTTTTACCTTGCGCTTGCTTTCATCTACCGGTTCTTCAATCACAAAATGGGCCACCCGGGAGGACAGCTCTTTATAGATCCGGTCAATCGCGACATTAATAGAGTTCTTTTTATCCAAACCCAGCAATTCGCCTAAATCATCTTTATGCAAATAAATATAGGTTTGTTCGGTAATTTCACGATCTTGATTATTTTTTTCCCCATAATTCGCCACCGCCATCGCATAAAGTAGCGCTTTATACTCATTGGATGACAGTTCAATCGGCCGGATCAGGCGGTTGCTGGTGCTGACCACGCCATTATGTCGAATATTGCCAATACAATATGGTAAATATTCTATTTCTTCTTGTTCATTCAGCTTGTTCATCAGTGGAAAATAAAAGTTATTTTCTACATGTTATACACAAAAGTGGAATCTAATGCAAATTATCCACCATTTTAACTCAGGCAAAGCGATACTTGGACAGGAAGCAAGCAAATCCAAAGCTAAGGGTGGAAAGCTTGTCACGCTATTTTGCCATTTAAACCACTTTTTAAACATGAAGTGGAAAATAATATAAAAAATCCACCTTTTAGTGACAAAGCTTCCACTTTTAATATTTCCCAGACATTTTATAATCTTATAAAAGGGGAAAAAATGTCCTAATCTTGCCATTAAAGTGGAAAACATAATAAAAAATACACCTTAATAGTGACAAAGCTTCCACTTTTAGCCAGTCCAGAAGTGAAAATGTACAGTCGCCTTGATGAAATTAGCAACAAACAGTTTATCCACAGGATAAAAATATCAAAATGACAAGCTTTCCACCTTTAAGGTCAAATAATTCAACTTATCAACAGATTAAAATATTGAATTTAAATAATTTTGTAAGATAAATTTAAGTTTTTTTTTTTAAACCAGTGACAAGCCTTCCACCATAGTGACAGACCTTCCACCTTTCAGTGACAGACCTTCCACCTTTCAGTGACAAGTCTTCCACCTTTCAGTGACAAGTCTTCCACCTTTTAGTGACAAACCTTCCACTTTTCGGTGACAAATCTTCCACTTTAAAATCTATAAGATATTGATTTTAAAAAATAAAAAAGTGCTCTAATTATAATTAACTAATTAGTATTAATTAATACTAATTATAATTAGCTAGCTATATTTTATAAAAAAATCAATTTGTTTGTTTTTTATTCATAATCAGATTATAACTTCAAACTAAGCTCAACAAGGTGTAGCAACTTGCTACAAAGTTCTTTATATTACAATAACTCAAGTGAGGATAATTATGACAACTCGGTCAACTAAAATCATTGCAGTGGCAAATCATAAAGGTGGTTGTGGAAAAACAACCACAGTCGTTCATCTAGCGTCTGAACTAGCCGACTTGGGTAATAAAGTATTGGTGATAGATTTAGATCCTCAGGCCAATGCAAGCTTACATATCGGATCAAGACATCCAAGTGAAGTTGAAACCACGTCGGCTGAATTACTACTGGGTGATTTAAACCTATTATCGGATGCCCTGGAAGAAGAAACCAATTTCAAAAACGTTTCTTTAATTTATGGTTCACTCAATTTAGGTAAAGCTGAAGATCAACTCAAAGATGATGCCCCAAGACCATCTGAAGAACTCTCCAATAAGTTGGAATTATTAAAAGGATTGTATGACTTCATCCTGATTGACTGTCCTCCAAGCCTAAAACTGCTCACCAGTAATGCATTGGCAGCCTCTACCCATGTGATGGTACCAATTGAGTCAGGTTCACAATATGGCTTGTATGGAGTAACTGACTTGATTAACCATTTAAGTAAAATCAGACGGGTCAATCCTGAGTTAAAACTTTTAGGCGCCTTGTTGATTAAACATGATGAACGTCAAAACGTCTGTAAATTGATTAGAGATGAAGCTTTAAGCCAAGTCGGTGAACTGTTAAAAACCACCATCCCAATGAGTACTAAAGTGAATCAGGCCGCAATTTTGCAACAGCCTTTATTCAGTGTAGATAAAAACGCTAAAGTTCGTAAAGCTTTCCAAGATTTAGCCAAAGAAATCATCAATCGTGTTGAATAAAAGCCTGCTGAGAATATTATGGTAAGTACAAAAGAATTGCTGGCACAACGTTTACAGCAAAATACTCAAAAGCATCAACAAGCTCAGCAAGAGCATGTTAATGATGTGAAAGAATTGCGTCGTAATGTACAAATTACAGATATCCAGCCAAGCCCAAATCAGCCAAGAAAAATATTTAATCCACAAGATATAGAAGACTTGGCAGCATCGATTGAAGAAATTGGCTTGTTACAACCAATTGCAGTGCGACGGATCCATGACAAATATGAATTAATCGCTGGTGAAAGACGCTTGAAAGCGCATCAAATTCTCAATAAAAACACCATTGAAGTGATTGTGATTGATGCATCTGATGAAGAAGTAGCACTGTTAACGCTAGCGGAAAACCTAAAACGGGAAGACTTAACTGATTATGAAATTTATGTGGGCTTAAGTTCACTGGATGAGAAACTAAAAAAGAACAAGCAAAAACTGGCAAAATCCTTAGGCATGAACCGGGAAGATATGTATAAATATTTATCTTTCGAAAAATTACCTCAAGAGCTGATTGAAGATTTAGAGCAACAACCGGCATTGCTGGCACGAACTGCCGCAACAGCAGTCAAAAAGTTTCTCTCCGATTATGAAGAAAATTACAGCAATGCTAAAAAAGCACTGCTAGAAGCCTGGGCGAAATTACTGAAAAAAGAAGTAGAGCAAACAAAACTGGCAGTATTGGCAGAAAAAATTCTCAAATCGAAAGAAACCAAACAACCCATTAAAACGTCAATCGTGCATAAAATCGAATATGAGGGGAAAGTCGCTGGCAATATCAAGTTTGATCACAATACTTTAAAAGTATCATTAAAGATAAGTGAATTTGATGATCAAAACTTACAGGAGCTGGAAAACCTGTTGAAAAAAATGCTAAATCAGTAATAGAAAAAGGTGTAGCAAATTGCTACACCTTTTTCATTAAGTCGTGAACAATTAGCACCTAAATCAGGATAAGCAGTACTCAAACTAAACGATTATTGACTCAATCAGAATTTAAATAGCTTAAGAAAAATGGGTGACTAAAAAAATCATGCTTAGTATTTAAATTTGAAGTATTTATATATTTTTTGAATTCAGATGCTATAAATTTCTGGTTTTTTATTCGAAAATAAAATGTTAATTCAATTTAAAAAGATTTTTTCTTAATGCTCACCATATTGTTTCAGCAGAAATTATGCCACTTGAATCAAATACTTTTTCAGTGCAGATTAAAACCTTGTCAATGAGTCAGGGAAATAAAGAGGTGATCAATATTGATTTTGATGATTATGAGTTTGCCAATGCATTGATCAGTAAAATCAAAAAAGTCCTGAAATAAAGTTCTAATTATATGAATACATGAGCACTACATAATATAGATTTAGCTCTCAATCCATATTTAGCTCACTATTCGGGTTAGGGGGCTATAAGTGAGATGGGAAACGCTTTTCTGGGGAGAAAAGGTATCTGATAATTATTTGATTACATATTAAGGGAACAATTTTACTAAACAGCAACAAGAATTATGGGGGCTATCATTTTAAAGCACACTGTATTTTTTCCATATTTCATCTTGATGTTCATTCATCAGAAATGTTGTTACCTTGTTCGAAGTTTAGAATGATTTAAGCTCCGATTTTTGTTTTCCAGATGCATACCCTTTTACTTAATAAAGCAGAAACAACAAAACGTTAAGTGATAAAAATAACATGATTGAGATTTTAAACTACCCGTTTAAAAATCAAAGATAAGTGCTGATGTCGCGATGCATAATTCGTTTTAATTTGATCATGATTCATTCTATAGCTCAACTTTTCAAGCCTGAAATTGCTTAAAAATACGCCTTCGATAGTGTTAAGTGTTTTTTAAGTTTACAGACCTAAGGTGATCACCAAGCTGTTTATGCGTGGTGAAAAGAGAATGATGAAATTCAATTTGGATGATCGTTCATTTAGTAAAACCTACTATCTGGATCGCAATACCCATCCATTAAAAGTTAAAAAAAACATCAATAATCAGAAACTTTTAGAACAAAAAAATTATTCTATTTCTTCTGTTGTGGTCTTAAAAAATTCATCACTTCGACTCGTGGTGAAAACCGTGCAACGAAGCGAGATCGCTGAACGGAACATGTTGGAAAACTTTATCCGTGAGAAATACCGCCAAGTCCATCAGGCCTCAGTCTGTGAATTTTCTTCTACCCTGTTTGCCGGTTATGTTGGGACTGAGATGCAGGTCGTGATTGGTATGGAGCATTTAAGCACGGTAGATGCTTTTCTTGAACGGTATCTAGATGCGTCGATTGAACAGATACTCACTCAATTAAGTAATGTACCAGTGCAAAGACCGCAGATTGTTGAGATTGGCAATTTGGCAGCTTTGGATATGGATAAAGCCAAATTGATGGTGGCTTTTCTGGTGTTTCATTTATCGCAAAAAAATATTGATTGGGCCGTGTGTACCGGTACTGCAGCGGTTCGTTATGTATTGCAAAAAATGGGGTTGCAGTTTCATGTCATTGAAAAAGCCGACCCTGAAGTGTTGGGGGAAGCAAAACTTCAATGGGGCAATTACTACCAGCAGAAACCTTATGTATTGGCGATTGATGTGGCAGCAGCATTGCAGGTTACTCAGCAGTCTTACAGTTTCTCTGAATCAATTGACCAGTAGTTCGTCCTGGTAGATATACGGAATTTTAAAATGATGAATCATTTATTTAAGGCCATTTCAGCCTATGCCCAGCAAGATCCGGGACGTGAAGCCATTGTTACTGACGTGGATACAATTAACTATGCCGAGCTGAAAAGTCTGGTTGAACAGCTTCGTGCCGAGTTAATCAAGCTAAATATTCAACGTCTGGCACTCTGGGGCGTGAATAGTGTGGATTGGATTATCATTGATCTCGCAGCCCAGTTAGCTGGTGTGACCGTAATTCCTATTCCCTTGTTTTTTACCAAAGAACAGGTTCGTCATTTGTTACAAGACAGTCAGGCAGACCTGCTTTGCATGGTAAGTGAAAAAACAGAGGATGCACCACAGTGG
Source organism: Acinetobacter uliginosus (assembly GCF_044130295.1). Taxonomy (NCBI): domain Bacteria; kingdom Pseudomonadati; phylum Pseudomonadota; class Gammaproteobacteria; order Moraxellales; family Moraxellaceae; genus Acinetobacter; species Acinetobacter uliginosus. The sequence continues at coordinate 14,178 of NZ_JBIQOC010000029.1, forward strand.
CTAATGGAATTAGTCGATGAAATAGGCAAGCATGAGGTCTCTGTATCTGTCGATATGTATGCTCGGTTTTTTCGTTTAGCACAGCATCAAACACAGCACCAGGGCTTGCTTCCTTATCAATCCCGGCGGTTGGCAAAAATTACCTATACCTCGGGCAGTACTGGAACGCCGAAAGGGGTATGTCTGGCGGAAGACACTATTGAGTCAATTACCCATTCTCTAAGTCAGGCACTGGCCAGCAGCCAGCTTGGACGGCATTTATGCCTGATTCCATTTGCCACTTTACTGGAAAATATTGCCGGGATTTATGTCGCACTCAATATGGGACGTTCAGTGGTCATAGATGAGGTGAGTCAGTTTGGACTGGTCTCTAATCATACTTTTAATGTACAGCGTTTTGTAAATGCTGTGCAGACTTATCAAATTGAAAGTGTGATTTTACTGCCGCAAATGTTGAAAGCTATTGTGGAATATAGCACTGAATACGGCAGTACAGGTCTCAGTACGCTGAAATTTATTGCCGTTGGTGGCGGGAAAGTATCTGCCGATTTTCTTCAACAGTGCCAGCAGCTAAAACTTCCAGTCTATGAGGGGTATGGCCTGTCCGAGTGTGCCTCGGTAGTCAGTCTGAATCTGCCGGGTGCACGCCGGGTTGGCAGTGTAGGTCGGGTTCTGCCGCATGTCGAGGTTGAGATTGCGGCTAACAGCGAAGTAGTGGTCAAAGGCAATGCCATGCTGGGTTATGTCAACGACTTGGTAGCCACTCCCTATATTCATACTGGCGATGCTGGCTATTTTGATGAAGACGGCTATTTATACATTACCGGGCGCATCAAGCAGATAATTGTCAGCAGTTTTGGACGCAATATTTCCCCAGAATGGGTGGAGTCCAACAGTCTAACCGAACCTGAAATTCAGCAGATTGTCATTTTCGGGGAGGAACAGCTGTATCTGTCTGCTGTGATTTATGCCGATGATTCCACTTCCGAGCAACGGCTTGCAGTGGCAATCGAGAGAGCCAATGCTCGAATGCCTGATTATGCCCAGATTAAACGCTGGTGTCGTGCTCCCGAGCCATTTTCCCTGAGTAACCAGATGCTGACCGATAATGGAAAGTTGCGCAGGCAGCAGATCCAGCAGCATTTTCAGGCTGAATTGACAGCAAATTAACCCATATTTTCTGTGCATGCCCACGTGAACCACAGACCCATGTACAGCAGCAGAGAGTAAACTTATCTAAATGAAGCGTAAAACCCCCACCTGAGAAGCATCGCTTCGCAAGGGTGGGGGATATAAGCGACACGACATGAAATGTCGTTCAAGTTTGATTAATGGTTTTTTAAAATCCATCAAAATATTAATATAAGCACATGAAAACCCTTAAATTGCGTATTAAAGACAAACATTGCAAGGTGCTAGACCAATTGGCATCTGAGGTTAATTTTGTCTGGAATTATGTGAATGATTTAGGGTTTAAACACCTCAAGAGAAAAGGTGAATTTCTCAGTGCTTACGATATTGCTAAATATACCAAAGGCACATCAAAAGAGTGTGATTTACATAGCCAAACTATTCAGGCTGTCACCGAAGAATTGGTCACACGTAGAAAACAGTTCAAAAAAGCAAAACTTAGATGGCGTGTCAGCAATAAGAAATCAGCAAGACGATCACTCGGATGGATACCGTTCAAGAAAGTTGCCATCAAGTATGCTGATGGATACGTTCAGTACGGCAAGCATCAGTTCAAGGTTTGGGACAGTTACGGTTTAAGTCAGTACAGCGTTAAGACAGGTTTATTCGTTGAGGATAGTCGTGGCCGTTGGTATGTGTGTCTGGTGGTGGATGCACCAAAGCAAGTCAAACCGACAGCGACCAAAGCCATAGGCATTGATTTAGGCTTAAAAGATATTGCGACCTGTTCTGATGGCACTGTCATCAGTAATCCGAAATTCTATCAAAAGTATGAGCAGAAATTAGGGATAGCTCAAAGAGCCAAGAACAAAAAACGTGTTCGTGCATTACACGCCAAGATTGCGAATTGTCGTAAAGACCATTTGCACAAGGCAAGCACCATGCTTGTCAAGGGAAATGCACTGATTGTTGTTGGCGATCTGAGTGCCAAAAAACTTGTAAAAACCAAAATGGCAAAGTCTGTTTTAGATACAGGGTTTTCAGCACTCAAAACAATGCTCAAGTATAAATGCGAGAACGCAAGTGTATTGTTTGAAGAAGTCAATGAAGCCTATACCACCCAAATCTGTTCGAGTTGTATGAAAATCTCAAGCAACAGTCCGAAAGGTAGAGCAGATTTGCGAATAAGAGAGTGGCAATGTGAGTGCGGTATCACTCATCAACGGGACATTAATAGTTCCAAAGTCATTCTTGCGCTCGGGCATGAGCGTCTAGCAGTAGGAATCCCCCACCTAGCGAAAGCGTAGGTGGCGGGAGAATGTCAAGAATATTGCATCACAGATTTTAAGCACGACTCATGCACAGATCAAACAGCGTCTGATAGAACAGGGTTGGGTCTTGTTGAGACATGAACACTATGACGTGACATCTTTTAGTGAACTCATGAATGGTCTATACCAGCGGCTGACCTATGACCCCACCCGGGAAAACATTACTCGTCAGTCGCAGAAAGTCGATGCTGGTACGCAGGCCATGGGGCTACATATTGAAAATGACAGTACCCCGCTGCCACCCGACATCATCGCCTTTTTTAGTGAAAAAAGTGCTTCGCGTGGCTCGCAGACCACCTTATGTGATGGGCATGAGGTCTGGAAAAATCTACCAGATGCTCTCAAGCAGAAATTTGCCGAGCCGATGACCATCAGCCGTTATTTACCCAAGCCGATCTGGCAAAAGTATGTGGCAACTGCGCTAAATATTGAGAATGCTGAACAGGTCGGGCAGCAGGAGCTAGAGCGTTTTATCAAGATGCTGCCCGGACAATGCATCAGCCCCGCAGATGCTGAAGGCGTGCAGTACCATTTAAGCATGAATATGGTCCGTCATGACAATCTCAAGGGGGTTCTGGCCTTTGCCAACACCTTGCTGGGGCCTTCTTATAATTATGAAAAACCCCGTTTTCATTTTGCGGATGGTTCAGAAATCAGCCCCGATTTGCTGGCTGAACTGGCAGAGCGCTGTGAAAACGAGACCTCGGAAATTGACTGGCAGGATAGTGATCTAGTGATTATCGACAACAAACGTTTTATGCATGGTCGACGTGAAATACTGGTGCCACTTGAACAGCGTAAGCTGTATATTTGTATGGGGCTGGGCTTAGATACTGCCTTTTAAGCAGGATGCTACATCACATTAAAAACTTAACAGAAAGAGAAATGATCTATGTCTAATTTAACCGCAGTCCTTCTTGGTGCAACTGGTGGCATTGGTCAGGCCATTGCAAATATTCTGGGGAAAAATGGCCTGAATCTGGTCTTAGTCGGACGCAATCAGCAGGCTTTGCAGCAGTTGCGTGAAAAATTGCTACAGCATTATCCGCAGGTACAACTGCATGTGATCCGCTGTGACCTGGCTGAGCAGCACAGCCGCGATGAGCTGATTCATGCGCTGGCCGCGCTGAATACCCCGATTCACTATTATATTAACAATGCCGGCATTAACGATTTCAGCCTGTTCTCTCAGCAGTCACAGGACACCATGGAACAGATGATGCTGATCAATGTGGTCTATCCATTGCAACTGCTCCAAGGCATCATTCCACTGATGTCGAAAACTCAGCCGAGCCAGATGATTCATATCGGCTCTACTTTAGGCAGTATCGGCTATCCGGGCTATGTCAGCTATTGTGCCAGCAAATTTGCCCTACGTGGCGCGACTGAAGCCTTGGCACGAGAATACAGCAAGACCCCGCTCAAATTTCGCTATTTCTCGCCGCGGGCCACCAATACCGAAATGAACAATCCTGATGTGGTTGAAATGAATATCCGGCTGGGTACGCATATTGATACACCAGAATTTGTAGCACAGGAATTTTATCAATTCCTGCAGAAAGACTGTCAGTCCTATCAGGTCGGCTATCCCGAGAAAATCTTCGTCAAGGTCAATCAAGTCCTGCCAAATATCGTGGCCAATTCTCTTCAGAAAGATCTGGATACTATTTGCCAATATGCAGATAAACAAAAAGGGGGATGAGGTTTTGAAGTCTTTATTTCGGCTCTCTTGGTGTACGGTCACAGGCTTGATTTAAAGCCTGCTTAAATTTTGGTTTGGGATTAGACGACTTAATATTCAACTTTGACCAGCTGTGTTGACTGATGAGTGAGGTTAAAGCAGGGATCAAAAGTATGATGCAGTAGGTGTTGGAATATATCAGCTAGACTGATTGCAAAACGCTCCGGACAAAAGTGGACAGGTTATACTCATTGACAGCAAATATGCTGATAGGAGGCAAGCATTCAATCCGTAGTTTTTTTTGCTGGTCTAGAGCGGTTTAAAATGTGAACAAGATGTTCTCGGAGTTCACATAAAATTCACTTTAAAATCACTATGATCAAATCCGAAATATAATATTTCGAAGACACGAAAATACTGAACCCGTCTTAATTTAATTGATATGACCGATCTTTTATTTTTTGATGAACAGTGTTTTTACTGGCTCTTAAAATCTAATTGGATGAATCAGTGGTGATACAATTTGTTTCTAAATCTAAATTACCAACTGCTTTTGGTAATTTTGAGATTCTAGCATTTCAAGATCCGACCACGGGTGAAGAACATATTGCTCTTGCTCAAGGATTAGAAACGGCTCCTGTAAAACCCGTATTAGTCAGAATGCATTCTGAGTGTCTCACAGGAGACGCTTTTGGTTCATTAAAATGTGATTGTGGTCCACAATTACATGCAACCATGAAAATGATTAACGACGCGGGGCAAGGGGTGATCTTGTACCTACGTCAGGAAGGTCGTGGAATAGGATTGACCAATAAAATCCGGGCATATGCACTGCAAGATCAAGGTCATGATACGCTTGATGCCAATCTGTTGTTAAATTTACCTGCAGATGCCCGGCAGTATGACATGTGTAGCATTATGCTGGATTACCTAAAAATTAAAGATGTCCAGTTGGTTACAAATAATCCACTTAAAATCAGGGCACTGACTGATTTAGGAATTAATGTGGTTAGCCGCGTTCCCTTGACGGTAGGCTTAAATCATTTTAATAAAGCTTATTTAGAAACAAAGCAGAAGCGTATGTCACATCTGTATGAAAACAGTGATTTTTAGCCTAGCTTAAGCCTAAACATTTTAACTCTTCTTATTGTTTCTGTTGAAAATAGATGAGGATGACAGAAATTCTGATTTTGACTTTAATCGAGAAAGCTTTGCCTAGACAAAGCTTTCAGTACCACAGCTTAGTACTTAAGTAGATGATTGGACTGCTCCTATTATCCTAGATAAAGCAGAATCTGATCCTCCAGGTGTAATTTGGGTAGTCTGCCTTTAGCTAGAACATGCTTATGCAATTGCTCAACCATTAAATAAAACGTTTACCATGAGATGCTCATAATCGCTTAAGCTGTGTTTCAGAAAGCTGTTTTGAGTCGATGTATTTCATCTAAAAATTATGCATGAATGTTAAAAATTCTACGGTACAAATAATCAACAACAAATAGCTTAATTTTTGATTTATGAAAGAGATCTTTTATATATCACATATTCTAAAGCTTTATTTTATGGAAATAAGGCGGTTAAAAAACCTTGCTGATTGGTTTAACTTCTGAAATCTATATTCATATTGCATTTTTTATTCCAAAAAAACCTTTACCTGATTGAGAGACAACCGCCTATAACACTCTTAAAGGTATTATCTTTAGTTTAAAAGTTAAAAACTATAAAATTAAAAAGATACCCTCTTCATCTGAACGCTAGCTTTAAATCTCATACATTGACAAGACAATGGATAATATAAAAATAATGGATCATGGATTTTTAATTTAGTAAATAAAATTAATGTATAAGATGTGAAAGGCTAAAAGCTTGCTATAGTGTGCTGAATTTAGCTTTTTATATAGACTAATGTTAAATAATACTTATATTTTATTTGGGGCAGTTTTAGGTTTAACGATTGCAAATGCGGCAGGAGCTGCAACTATAAGCATGAAGAATGATCGGTTGGGCTATTTAATACAACAGGTAGATTATCAGCATATAAATGACTCTCTTGAAAAATCTGAAAATCGGTTATTGGGACGTGCAAGCTGGGATATTCAATGCTGGGTAAAGAGTAGTGAAAATACTAAAATTTGCACAATGCGTAAAAACCATATTACGGTAATGCGTATGAACGATTCTTACAGCTTAAGTGTTGGCATAAACCATGCAAGAAATTCTATTACACTACTTAAAGTAGATAATAATAGTGTTTTGCAGGCGCGTGAGGGTTTATACCGTGACGCTCAAGCCATTATAGATCAGTTCAAGCGTGGCTTTGAGGTAAAAACCGAGTTTAATGTATCTCATAATGCTAAACCGGTTGTGAATGAAGTTTCATTAATTGGTTTTTCTGACGCATTTAATGATATGCAGCAGCAGTATAGTAAGCTGAATCATTTAGATTTACAGCGCAGGCTTTAATAAAACTAATAGCTTGTTGTCTTTGAATAAAAGGCACAGGCTAAGCAATACCGTTCTTGTGATTTAATGCTAAATCCAATCAAAAGACAAACCAGGCCAAAATCAAACTTGGTCCGAGGCGATTCAGTATTCTCAAATCAGGTCTCAGATATATGCAGGTATGGCGGTATTCAACAGGCTGAATGAATGATGTAAACCTTTCACAGCAAGTTGCAGTTTAAATCTGAATAGTGGAGGGATAAACCCAATCCAAAATCCTGGTTTAAAAAGCCGTATCGGAAGCATGATAAAAAAATCTCGGATATGGTGTAGAAATGCTTGTTCAATCTGAGAAAATTGTGAATACTCATGCCCGCAAATTTATGCTGCAAGATTATCTTTTGGGGTTGGACAACTACTGTGAAAACGTATTCATTTTCTCATTTACAAAAAGCATTGCTGGCTGCGGGTTCATTTTCATGTCTAGGCTTAAGCTTAAGCCCGGTATGGGTACATGCTGCAAATGAGAATGAGATCTCACAACTGGAAAAGCTCACAGTGACTGCACAAACGGCCTATGACCAACCCAAGGTGAATTTATACGGTCTTAGCCAGCAAAATCTGGCTGAAATTCCGGCATCGCTCAGCACAATCACAGCCGAGCAGATCGCTGATCAGCACGCCAAAACCCTGATGGATGTAGTTAAAAATGACGCTGCAGTAGGGGATGGCTATGCACCGATTGGCTATTATCCGAACTTTGTTATGCGTGGTTTTGCCTTAAATCTGGGATCCAGCTATTTACTCAATGGCCACTTGCTGCGCGGTGAGCAAAATGTGGCGCTTGAAAACAAAGAACAGGTCGAAATTTTAAAAGGGATCAGTGCGCTTCAAAGTGGCATGGCAACCCCGGGTGGTGTAGTGAACTATGTGACCAAACGCCCCCAAAACATTTACTCACTTACTGTTGAAGGCGACAGTCATGGTGGCAACCGCCTGGCAACGGACTTGGGCGGTTTCCTTGGAGCAGATCAACAGTTTGGTTATCGAGTCAATTTGGCGCATGAAGAGATTCATCCTTATGTGGAACATGCCGATGGCAAGCGTGTGTTTGGTGCTTTGGCTTTAGACTGGAAAATCTCGGATCGTTCAAAACTGGAATTTGATATCGAATCACAGCGCCAACGTCAACGCTCTGTACCTGGCTATCAGTTGCTGGATGGTAAAACAGTACCCACTGGCATTGAATGGGACCGTTTGCTGGGTTATCAAAGCTGGAGCCAACCGGTGACCAATGAAAGTTTGAATACCAGCTTAAAATATATTCACCAGATCAATGACAATTGGACAGCTAATCTGGCTGCTTCGCAAAGCCGTGTGACGGTGGATGATTATTCGGCATTTCCGTGGGGATTTGGTTTAAGTAATACCTTTGACCAAAATGGCAACTATGATATTTATGATTTCCGTAGTCCGAATGACAGCTATCTGACCAATCAGCTTAAAGCTGGACTCAATGGTCAATTCAACACTGGAGCATGGCAACATACGCTTAGCCTGGAACTGTCACAAACCTATAAACGGCATGCACAATATGATGCTACTAATAGTATGGTTTGGGTAGGTACAGGAAATATTTATAGTGATCCTATCATCGTACCCCCTAATGACAGAACTCTAGGCAATCATTACAAATCACTGGATAGTCAGCACACGGCCTTGAACTTACTCGACCAGATTGATTTCAATCAGGCGTGGTCCGTTTTGCTGGGTGGCAAACTCTTGCATGTCAATGAAAGTGCTTATAATGCGAATGGCAACAACATCCGCGATACCGATTTGACTCGCTTCCTGCCGCAGCTGGCCTTGATGTATCAGCCCGTGGAAAACACCCATCTGTATGCGTCTTATGCCAAAGGTTTGAGTGATGGTGGACAGGCACCTTGGTATGCTCTGGGTAATCCTGATAAAGGTATCGAAGGTAATGCTGGCGTAACTTTAGCGCCAGTACATTCCACCCAGTATGAATTGGGGATTAAGCAGCAGTGGAAAAAGTTACTCTTTACCGCGGCAGTGTTTGATTTAACCCAAGACAATCAATATACCAACTCAGACAATTATTATGTTAATGAGGGGGAGCAGCATAATCTGGGGCTGGAACTTGGTCTACAAGGGCGCGTAGGTCAGAATCTAGATCTGAACTCGACTTTGGCACTTACCCGTTCACGTCTCACAGAAATACAAACAGCTGAATATCAGGGTCATCAAACTCAAAATGTACCCACTGTCCGCTTCGCCAGCCATCTGTCTTATCAAGTGCCGCAAGTAGAGGGATGGCGTTTATTGGCCGGTATGCAGTACAGCAGCAGTAAATATGCCAACAAAACAGGCACCGTAAAAGTACCTGCTTATACCGTATTTGATGCGGGTACAAGCTATAACTTCCGGGCTTATGGTTATGACAATATGCTGCGCTTCAACATAGATAACCTGTTCAATAAGAAATACTGGCGAGATGCGGGTAGTTTCTTCGGTGATGACTATTTGTTCCTTGGGGCACCACGTACCGCACAACTGTCATGGACTGTAAATTTTTAATTCGATCTTAGATTTTGCTATAGAAAACTGTTTGAGTGTTTAGCTCAGGCAGTTTTTTATTTGGATATCTTTTACTACTCATCAGCAGCTCATTAACTGTAAGTATTCGGTAGAACCTGTTTGAGTCAAGCATGCTCCACTTATAGGGTACAGTTCACTATAGCCTGATCCAATGCTAGACATGAGACGGCTGCACTAGGAAGCGGCGTCAAATGTTTGTAGACACTCATTCTCAGGTGAATGCTACAAATGGATATATTTCATATTGCGAATATACGTATATTCATATATAAATGCATGATTCATTTATAAGGATAAAGCTCATGGATCAAATGCCAAAAGTCCAAATTTATCATAACCCAGCCTGTGGCACGTCACGTAATACGCTGGCTTTAATTCGCAATGCGGGAATTGAGCCGGAAGTGATTGAATATCTGCTTACGCCACCCTCTAAAGATCAGTTGGTCAATATGATTCGGGACGCCGGTTTAACGGTTCGTGAAGTCTTGCGTAAAAATGTCGATCCCTATACAGAGCTGAATCTGGATGATGCTAGCTGGAGCGATGAGAAACTGATTGAGGCCATGCTGCAACATCCAATTCTGATCAACCGTCCGTTGGTAGTCACAGAGCTCGGAACGCGTTTATGTCGTCCCTCCGAAGTGGTGCTAGATATTCTGCCTTGGCCACAATTAAAGGCATTTGCCAAAGAAGACGGTGAATTCATTATTGATGAACAGGGCAATCGGCTGAAATAAAGCGTCTTGGATAGCAAAAAGCCCTAACTTGATTAGGGCTTTTTTTGTGAAAATACATTGACGATGATCAATATAATTTACATACTGGTGAAATAGGTCCTTGATGGATAAAGGAATTGGATCATCAGCAAGCAGTTTCCCTGTATCAGGTTTTGACGGATACGACCCGTCTTCAGATTTTGCAAATGTTACAGGCAGGGGAGTGTTGTGCATGTGAATTACTCAAGAATCTGTCGATTAGTCAATCAACCTTATCTCACCACATGAAGTGTTTGACTGAATCGGGTCTGGTCAAAGGCAGAAAAGACGGACGCTGGATGCACTATTCACTGAATCCCATCCGTGCTCAAGAACTGTCTTTATTTACACAAGCACTATTATTCCCCCAAGACCGTCAGATTTAAATGGATCAAATAATTGCCCTCTTTGCTTGGCTGAATGATGTGCTGCTTAAAATGACCTGGCTCTCGGATGGTGTACGTTGGCTGGTTGAAAATATCTTCGGTTTATCGGTTGCGACCCGGCTTGGTGGCAGTATTCACTTCTTTATCTATGATGTCTTCAAGATCTTTATTCTGCTTTCGGTCCTGATCTATACCCTGTCGTATATCCAGAGTTATTTTCCGCCTGAACGTACCCGGCAGATTTTAGGCCGGATGACCGGGATCAAAGCCAATATCATGGGGGCCTTACTCGGCACCATTACGCCATTTTGTTCCTGTTCTTCCATTCCGCTGTTTATCGGTTTTACCCGTGCCGGATTGCCTGTGGGGGTGACCTTTTCATTTCTGATTTCATCTCCGTTAGTCGATCTGGCTTCGATTATTTTATTGGCCAGTATTTTTAACTGGAAAATCGCCATGATCTATGTACTACTGGGTTTAGTCCTGGCGGTATTGGGTGGTTCCTTGATTAGCTATCTGAAAATGGAAAAGTATGTGGCTGAGTTTGTGACCCATCATCAGGCGATTTCGGGAGAAGATGAAGATTTCAGTATGACCGCGAAAGAGCGGCGTGCATTTGCCTGGGAACAGGTGGTAGAAATTTTTAGCAAGGTCTGGATATATGTGTTGATTGGTGTAGGGATCGGCGCAGCGATTCATAACTGGATTCCGGAACAGTGGATTACCGCCTTGCTCGGTCAGGAACACTGGTATTCCGTACTGATTGCCACGATTGTAGGCATACCAATGTATGCGGATATCTTTGGAACCTTGCCAATTGCAGAAGCTTTGGTAGCTAAAGGTGTGGGGCTAGGTACAGTATTGGCCTTTATGATGGCGGTCACCGCACTTTCCCTGCCATCCCTAATCCTGTTAAAACAAGTGGTGAAAACCCGTTTACTGAGCCTGTTTGTAGGGATCGTTTTTGTGGGAATCTTGATTATAGGTTATAGCCTGAATACTTTGGGTTACTGGTTTTTATAAAACGTGTGGAGAATAAAAGATGAAAATTAAAGTCTTAGGTACAGGTTGCCGTAAATGTAAGGCACTGCTGGCGGCAACCGAAGAAGCCGTCAAAACTACCGGTATGCAAGCAGATATTGAGTATGTCACGGATATGATGCAGATTGCCGAAACCGGCCTGTTAAGCACTCCGGGGCTGATGATTGACAATAAAATCGTATCCAGTGGTAAAGTTCTGGAAGCTCAGGCTGTTGCAGAACTGATCGAGAAAAATAAATAACTTCAAAATTGAAGTTGTAGAGAAGGAAACCAGTGGTTCAAGCCGCTGGTTTTTCTATATTGGGAGAAGATGGAAACTGTTCAATCCAGCGCTTTCTGGCTGCGATATTCTGATCCAGATATAATTTTTAACTTGTACTATTTACTATATATATGGATATGTATATATTTGCATAATAGAATGGGAGCAGCTATGGACCAGGTTCAGTTTTTTAAATGTTTATCTGATGAAACACGTCTCAGTATTGTCCTGCTGATTGCTGAAAATAAAGAGCAATGTGTCTGTGATCTGACCGATAAACTACAGTTAAGCCAGCCGAAAATTTCACGGCATCTGGCCTTGTTACGTTCTTGCGGGTTGCTTAACGATCGCCGGCAGAGCCAGTGGGTGTATTACAGCATCAATCCGCAATTACCAGCCTGGTGTTTTGAAATTCTGGAGGTGCTGAAACGTAGTGATGTTCCGGTTTTATTTAATCCTTCCGCTCTGTCGATTCAGAGCCATTGCGAGTAAATTTTCATGAAATTTTTGTTTTTGTGCACGGGCAACAGTTGCCGCAGTATTCTGTCTGAAGTGTTATTTAACAGCCGTGCGCCAGCAGGCTGGGTGGCTTACAGTGCTGGTAGCAAACCTTCCGGTCAGGTGCATCCCTTGACGATTAAGACTTTGCAAAATTTGGGTTTATCCACTGAAGGTTTATCCAGCAAAACGATTGATGCCTGTGAGCAATATGAGCCTGAAGTGGTGATTACCGTCTGTGATTCAGCTGCACAGGAAGCTTGCCCACTTTATCTGGGGGGCGCAATCAAGGCACATTGGGGCCTGTCTGATCCTTCACACCTGGACTTAGCTGAAGAAGAAAAACTCCAGGCATTTTTGACTACGGTAGAGCACATCAATAAACGTCTGGATGCTTTATTTGCCTTGGATATCGAAAAAATGATCCGTCCTGAGCTTATTGCTGCAATCAATCAAATTTCCCATCTTTAATCGAGCAGATCATGTCTAAACCCGGATTGTCCTTTTTAGATCGTAACCTGACCCTGTGGATCTTTGTGGCCATGGCATTGGGTGTTGCGATTGGGGTGTTTTTTCCGCAAGCATCGACAGCACTGGATGCCATGAGCATCAACTCGGTCAATCTGCCGATTGCGATTGGCCTGATCCTGATGATGTATCCTCCATTGGCCAAAGTCGACTATGCGATACTGCCACAGGTGTTTCAGGATAAAAAAACTCTGGCCTTGTCCCTGATCCAGAACTGGCTGATTGCCCCGGTACTGATGTTTGTGCTGGCCATCGTCTTTCTCAGCGATTATCCGGAATATATGACCGGTCTGATCTTGATTGGTTTGGCGCGCTGTATTGCCATGGTGCTAATCTGGAATGGTTTGGCTTGTGGGGATAACCAGTATGGTGCGGCGCTGGTCGCTTTTAACAGTATTTTCCAGATTCTGTTCTTTAGTAGTTATGCCTGGTTCTTCCTGACCTATTTGCCGCCATTCTTTGGGGTAGAAGGGCATGTGATCCATGTGGATTTCTGGACCATTGCCAATGCCGTCTTGATCTATCTGGGCATTCCGTTTCTGATGGGCTTCCTGACCCGCTTGTCGTTGGTCAAAGCCAAAGGGCTGGACTGGTATCAGACCCGGTTTTTACCCAAAATTGGCCCGCTCAGTTTACTGGCCTTGCTGTTCACCATTGTGGCGATGTTTAGCCTGAAAGGTGGCGATGTGGTGAGTTTGCCGATGGATGTGTTACGCATCGCGATTCCATTGACAGTTTACTTTGTGCTGATGTTCTTTGTTAGCTTCTTTATGAGTAAATGGATGGGCAATGACTATCCGAAAACCACTGCAATCTCTTTTACCGCGGCGGGCAATAACTTTGAGTTAGCCCTAGCGGTCGCGATTGCCACTTTTGGTTTGGCTTCGCCGATTGCCTTTACCACCATTATTGGGCCTTTGGTGGAAGTGCCAGTACTGATTGCGCTGGTCAGCGTATCTTTGTGGCTCAAGAAAAAATATTACCCCAATTCTTAAGAGGCTGATATGACTCTCCCAAATCTTGAATCTGATCTTTTGCCAACGCCTACCTTTGCCGAGGTGCAGGCCAAAGAGCTGGCCCATCCACCACGGATGTTATTGCTGTATGGCTCAAACCGCGAGCGCTCGTACAGTCGCCTGGCGGTGATGGAAGCCGGCCGTATTCTGGAACGCTTTGGCTGTGAGGTCAAAATCTTTCATCCCAAAGGATTACCGTTGCCTGAAGATGGCGATCTGCAACATCCTAAAGTCAAGGAACTGCATGAATTGCTGGCCTGGTCCGAAGGTATGGTCTGGTGTTCCCCGGAACGGCATGGCTCGATGAGTTCGATCTTTAAAGCGCAAATTGACTGGATTCCGCTGGCAGCTGGAGCCATTCGTGCCACACAGGGCAAAACCCTGGCACTGATGCAGGTCAGCGGCGGCTCGCAGTCTTTTAATAGCGTCAACCAGATGCGCATTTTGGGGCGCTGGATGCGTATGATCACAATTCCGAACCAGTCTTCTATTCCCAAGGCCTTTTTGGAATTTGATGAAGAGGGCCGCATGAAACCCTCATCTTTATATGATCGGATTGTCGATGTGATGGAAGAACTGTATAAGTTTACCTTGTTGACCCGTGGGCAAAGTGCTTATTTGACCAACCGTTATTCGGAACGTAATGAATCTGCGGAAGAACTCTCTAAACGGGTGAATCAGCGCAGTTTGTAAGGCAGGATTTGTTTGAATTCAGGCTTGTCCTGTCAATCAGAGAAATCGGCAGAAACCCGCTGCAAAAGCGGGATGCTGCATCAAGAACAACAGAAAAATGCAAGGGGAAAAGGCTTTGGACACAAAACAGATTGAAACAGATGTGATTATCATCGGTGGTGGACAGGCCGGTTTGTCCACTGCCTATTTCTTAAAGCGTAAGAACATTCCGTTTATCATCCTGGATGATCAGCCTCAGCCTGGAGGTGCGTGGCAGCATGCCTGGGAGTCCTTGAGTCTTTTCTCACCGAATAGCTGGAGCTCCCTGTCGGGCTGGATGATGCCGGCAACCGAACAGACCTATCCGACCCGTCATGAAGTGATCAACTATTTGACGGCCTATGAGCAGCGCTATCACTTTCCTGTAGTTCGTCCGGTGCATGTGGAGCGCGTGGAAAGCAAGGGTAAATATCTAGAGGTCTATGCCGGGGAACAATCTTGGAAAGCTAAAGCGGTAGTGAGTGCTACGGGAACATGGAGCCAACCCTTTATTCCCGAGTATGCAGGCCGTGAGCATTTTCAGGGCGTGCAACTGCATTCTGCACATTATCTGAATGCCGAACCCTTCAAGGGCAAGAAGGTCATGGTGGTGGGTGGTGGCAACTCTGGTGCTCAAATCCTGGCCGAGATTTCCCAGGTGGCTGAAACGCTTTGGATCACCCAGACACCGCCGCAGTTTCTGGCAGATGATGTCGATGGCCGTGTCTTGTTCTTAAGGGCGACTGAGCGCCTGAAAGCCCAGCAGGAAGGCAGAAAGATTGAGCAGCCCATTGGTGGTCTAGGCGATATTGTGATGATCGATAGCGTGAAAAAGGCACGTGAGCGAGGGGTTTTACATAGCAGGTGCCCATTTTCGGCATTTACAGAACATGGCGTGATTTGGGAAGATGGCAGCACAGCGCAAGTGGATGTGGTGATCTGGTGTACCGGATTTAAGGCGGCGCTGAATCATCTCAGCAGTCTCGGGATTATCCAGCAGGACCAGACCATTGCAGTGAAGGATGGTCGCTCGGTTCAGTTGTCAAATTTATGGCTGGTCGGTTATGGTGAATGGACTGGTGCCGCTTCGGCAACGCTGGTGGGTGTTTCTCGGACATCTAGGGCAGTGGCAGAAGACATCGCCGCATTTTTGGCCTGAGATGATTCGATCCTGGACCAAAGGAGCAGATAGACTACATAGAATCTGTCTCCAATCAGCCCTAAAAAAGTAATGAGCCTGTGCCTTATACGCTCATGATGAAATGCTTGGATTGCTGCTCGAGTTGTTCTTTATTATGCTCATGAATAAGCTTCCATAATAAATCTTGTAATGGCTTTGTGCTCAGTTCGAATTTTTTAGGTAAAAATTAAAAATTTTCTTGATCTTCAATTAAATCAATTTCTGCATCATGGAGTAGTTCACGAAATTCTCATTCCAGCTTGTTCTTGCGTTGTCTCAGCGCATGCCAGGTCGTCGATATCAAATTTTCTAAAAAATTAATCATACATGTTGAGCAGGGAAGGAGTGGGGTTAAAGATCTGTCCAAATGACCAGCTTGCCGTAACTTTTCAGCACCAAAATCAACTTTTAAATCAGCTTGTTGATTTATCTATCCTCTTGATAGTTCACAGCCTTGCCTTAGGTCTTTTGTGACAATTTCCAACTCTTTGCAGAGAGCAGAAATTCATAGTTTAATGCCATGAGGATGCTCTGCATATTAAAGTTATTGCGGTCTTCAGGTAATTGTAACAGAAGAGGTAAACGTGTTACGCCATTTTCACCATTAGCAAAGGCATAATGCCGTATTTTAGAGTCAATCACCGAAATTAAATTCTTCGCTTCCAGATAAACACTCTCTTGAGAGGCCTGTTTTTGAATAGCAATAATTTTAAGATAGCAATGATCTCGAACCTCGATCAGATTCTGTTTTAGTTCATTGATCTTCAATTCATGATTTTCAGATTTTTTAAACAATCGCTTAAGAAAACTGCTATTTTCGGAATTTTGCATTTCGCGTTCTAACTGGCGTATGTGCTGCTGGATCTGGCGGGTTTGTTCCATCGCGCTATTGAGCAGTTCCCTAATTTCCTGAGTGGGGGCTGAAACCGCTCGTAGCTGTTGCTGATACTGAAATTCATCGTGAAAGATCACAAAGATTTGCGCACGACGTTGTTCCAGTAATTTTAAATAGGCAATTAATCGATATTTGAACAGACGTGCATGCTGATTAAACTGTAGCATCGGTTGCTGCGATAAAATTTCCAGTTGATGCAGAAACTCATTAATTAACCTTAAAATATTTAAATAGCAATATTCTAGTTCATCGGTATGTTGCACACTGTTTTTTAAGCCTTTTAGCAAAGGTTCGAGAATATTTAAGGATAAATCTTTTTCTAAGATTTCTAGATGCTCTTTCACCAAGTGGTCGATGGAAAAACTTTGAATATTTAAAATTTCTTTTAAACTTGGGATGAGATTTTGCTGATTATATTCATGCAGGGATTCAATTAGTTCTACAATATGTGGATTCATTTTGCGTTGAATACCAATGATTCGGTTCATCAGTTGTTTAAAATTTGCAAAATAATCCGCTTGATCCAGCTGTTGCGGGTCAAGAACCAAACCACTGATATAGAATCGATCCTCTTTACCAAAGTTTTCTTCGGTTAAAAAACGGCGAATTGAATAGGCAGAAACTGAACTGTCGTAGGTGCTGCTTAGGACAAAATAATATTGAAAGGTTTTGATAATTTCAAAGTCGCGAACGCGTTGTTGCTGAATAAAATAATCCTGAAAAATTGCCAGTTCCTGTTCTGCATATTCACTCGGCAAAATATGGGCAAACCAGCTTCCCAGAATTTCACTTTTCATAAAAATTTCAAAGATAAAAGTTCGGACCTGCTCAATATCCAAATGCCGGTGATTTTCAGAAACAGTAAAATCTAAGTCCCGAATAATCAGGGCAGCGTCATACAGAAAGGCTTTTTTGATCAGTTGCTGTGCCTGAATGTCTGCTGAATGTTCCAGATCAATCTGGTTAATTTCACGCACAATACTTTCTAGGTAATCGGCAATCTGAAAGTCGGTTTGATAGCCTTGCAGATAGCTGAATGTACTCTTTATTCTGTGCGCGAGTTGCAGTAATTCGGAGTTTTGCGTGTCAAGCTGAAGATTTTTTAGGCTAGTATGACCTTTAAACTCAAAGGTCTGGTTCAGGTAATTCCATGCGATATTCTTGGCTTTCAGGTACTGGTCTTCTATTTTCTGATGCAATGCCTGCGGCGTCGTCGATAGGATGGACTGTATTTGTTGTTGCCAATGCTTATCGAGAATAGGATCAATTTGTTTTAACTTTACCCGCAGCTGATAAGGAATATATGTTTGCATGGAAATCCAAAAACCTTGTAATAAGTTCAAACTTTTAGGGGAAATAAGTCGTGTGATTTATATCACAAATATAAGTCTTAACTGGGAATATAGCATAAAAAAAATCGATATCGGCGGTGTTCATTGCTGGTTAAATGATCTGAACCTGTGCTAAGCGTAAAAATGCAGGAACCCCGCGACTCCAAGTAATCTGGTACCCTGCATGTTCAGGCCATTTTCCTGGAATCATCAGTTCAGGCAGAAACAGCGATGAATGCCCAAAGCATACTTCGCAAGCATTGACTCCCTTCTGTACTATAGTGGCAGTGCATTCGTTGAACGCTCGGTAAAAAAATAGGGCCGGAAAAATTGACGGCCATTTCAGGGTGATTTGACTCACGTCGATGTTATTGAAATAAACCGTGTTTTTTCATTATTTTGTGATATAAGTATCATAAATAATGACTTGGAATTGCCCTATTGAGACAGGTTTTACTGGCGCCTCGTTTAAATCTGCGCAGCTTAATATTACTTTTAACAGTTTTAAGCGTGACCTGTCTGTTCGTCTTTGCTTTATTTTTTGTTAACTATACAGTGAAAGAGCGCCTGATCGATAACTCTCTGGCCTTGAATGCTGAATATTCCTCTAGGATTGCTGCCCATACCAACTATCAGTTTGAAGAAATCTTAAAAAATTTACGCTTTAGCGCCAAGCTGCTCGGTCAAGATTTTGCTAGTGCCAGCCTGCGAAATAGTGAAACGGCACGCCTGAAAAGCCAGTCCGGACATTTCAACAGTGTTTTTCTGGTTGACCGGGAAGGGCATATCATTTCATTTTTCCCGACCAGCTTAAAGATTGATTCTAAACAGATCCATAAAACCCTTGGCATCACCGAGTCGCTCAAACGCAAGCAAACTTATATTTCTTCTCCATACTGGTCATCAACCAAAAGACTGATCGTGATTATTTCTGAACCAGTCTTCGATACCCAGGGGCAATATTTGGGCTTTATCGCCGGTACGATTTATCTGCAGAGCAAGAATCTGGTCAGTGAAATGCTGGCCTCCAAATATGGTTACAAGAAAAATTATACCTATGTTATGGATGACCAAAAACGCATCATTTTTCATGCCGATACTCGGAAAATTGGCCAGAAAGTCCAGGTCAGTGATGGCTTAACCCCGATGCTTCAGCAACAAGATGGCGCTTTTCGTCTGATGAACGGCCAAGGCATAGAGAGTCTGGTCGGCTTTTCACATATTCCCAGTGTGAACTGGATTGTTGTATCGCAGCAGCCAATTGATGAGCTATTTGCTCAAGCCAACAGTATCATTATCAACGTATCCATCGGGATTACCCTGTTCTATTTCTTTATTTTCTTTGTGGTCTGGCGTTTATCGGGTTTGATTGCACTACCTTTAAACCATTTGGCGAAAATGGCCAGTATGCTCAATCAGCCGGAGATTCAGGAAAAAATTAACAGAATTGACCCTGTATATTTTGAGGTTAATCAGTTCAAAAATTCCCTGATGCTAAGTTCTCAGAATTTTAAGGAAAAAATTGATGAGCTGAATCAGTCGGTGAATACCGATCCGTTGACCGGTTTATATAATCGCCGTGGGATGAAGCTGTTTCTTGAAGAATTTGTGCGTGTGCGTACCGAATTTGCGGTGTTGGCAGTGGATATCGATTTTTTTAAAAAGGTAAATGACAGCTATGGCCATGACAAAGGCGATATTGTCTTACAAAGACTGGCCAGATTGATGAAATATCATTTTCGTGACAATGACATCTGCTGCCGTTCGGGGGGAGAGGAGTTTATTATTTTAATGGCTGCTTCAGACCCGGTCACCGTTTTTCAGGCGGCAGAACGACTACGAAAGGCAGTTGAAATCACGGAAATCGAGGAAATTGGCATCGTCACCATTTCAATTGGCATTGCTTATTGGCCGCATAGTTCTGAGGATGTGGAAGAGGTACTGAAAATGGCAGATCAGCAACTGTATCAGGCTAAGCGTGAGGGACGTAACTGCACGCGTTAATTTCAGGTATCTAACTGATGCAAACACGACGGAGAGAGTTGAGGTATTTGATATATAAGATTAGCTGTAGGCAGCTCTCATGCAAGGTATTCACGGATTATTTACACCGGCCTAATGTTATAATAAACATGTGAATTTTCAGACAATACAAAATTTTAAACAGCGCTATGACATAAGGCCATTTTCGAACTTTATTGGGGAACTTTATGCCTAAATCATCTCGTGACTTATTTTCACCGGATGTATTCGACCTTAAGTCGTTTATTTCTCCTTATATGATGATCATTCCTCCGACGATTTTTGCCTTGCTGATCTGGTGGACCAATCAAAGTTTTGGTTTCGTCTTTACCCATACCATCGCGGAACTGATTTCCATCATTATCGCGCTTACAGCACTGATAGTGACTGTAGTATCGCGGCATTTTACTAAAAATTATTTTGTAGTTTTCATTGCGATTGCCATTGGCTGGTGTGGATTTATTGATCTGTTCCATACTTTGCTTTACAAAGGCATGCAGATTCTTCCTGTGGACAGTGCCAATCAGGCCACACAATTATGGATTGGCGCCCGCCTGTTGCAGGCTTTGACCATGCTCGTCGCACCATTCATGCTGACACGCGCGATCAAGCCTATCCCGCTGAACCTGTTTTTTGGTCTGCTCAGTGCCGGGATTGTGACTGCAGTCATGCTGGGTTTCTTCCCCACCGCCTTTGTTGATGGGCAAGGCCTGACCCCTTTTAAAATTTACAGTGAATATCTAATTATTGCGGTGCTGGCACTGGCGCTGATACTGGTCTGGTGCCGCCGCGAATATTTATCGGCGCAACTAACGTTTGGGGTCAGTCTTTCCATGCTGACCATGATGGCCTCTGAATTTACCTTTACCCAGTATGTGTCCGTATATGCCGATGCCAATCTGCTGGGGCATATCCTGAAAGTTTATTCCTACTGGTTTATTTATATGGCATTGGTCGAGTCGACCATCAAAGAACCTTTTAGTATGTTGTCCAAGGCGGCCAGCACCTATGACACCATTCCTGATCCAACCTATATAGTCAGTTCCGACCAAAGCATTCAGCAGGTCAATCTGGCGGCAGCCCGGCTACACGGTATTGCTGCAGCACAATTGACCGGATGTTCCGTACATGAACTGGTGCATGATCCTCGTGTAAAGGCCGAGGATTGTCCGGTCTGTTCCAGGCTGCAGCAGGCACTGCAAGAGTTTTTAATCCAGTTGACTTTGCCGGACCGCAAAACGGTCGAGTGTCATGTCGCCCCCTTTGCAGAACGCCTGGGCAAAAAACCGGTCTGGGTTATGGTGGTGCACGATATTACAGACCGCCAGCTTTTGTTGCAGGATGTACAAAAACGGGTCAAGGAAGTACGTTGTCTGAACCAGATCAATCAGCTTTGCAATAACATGCATAGCGACATGGCTGAGCTATTGCAGAAAGCCATGGAAATCATTCCTTCGGGATTTTCCTCTCCGGAAAGGATTCATCTGAGGATTGACAGTGACTGGGGCATTTTTGGCACCGAACTTCCTGTCCAGACGCCCTATCTACAGTCGACCTTTGCCAATGACACCCAGAAATTCGGAAACTTAACAATCTGGTATGCTCAGGCACCGGATGTGCCCGCTTTTCTGGATGAAGAGCAGAGTCTAATCGATCACATCACCAGCCAGATTACCAATGTTTATATCCGGTTACAGTCCCAGGGGCGGGTAGCACGTTTAACCTATCTGTACCAGCTGCTTAGTGAAACCAACCGGGTGATTGCGCATAGTCAGAACCAGCAGCAGTTGCTGACTGAGTTGCAGCAGGTACTGCTGAAGCTGGGTAGTTTTGCCAAAATTCTGATTGCGTTGAAGGTGGACGATCAGGCGGACAGTCCACTGGTGATTCAGTTCCATCATAATATTAGCGCTAATATTTTGCCCACTTTGCAGACTGCCTTGCAGCAGGATCAGAATACTCCGTTGAATCAGTTGAAAAATACCAGCCCTGATGTGGATGTCTATAGCTATACATTGGTCAATGATCCTGATAAGGGTGTTTCTCCGGAATACCGAACCTGGAGACAATATTTAAAACAGGAGCAGATCCATCAAGCGGCATTAACGCCGTTGCTGTTACAAGGCCATTTCTGGGGACTGGTTGGGCTGTACACCACGGGCCAAGTGGAATTTGATCAAGAGCAAATTCAGCTGCTGCAAAATCTCTCCAGAGATATTTCATTTGCGTTGGAGCGTTTTGCAGCTGAGCAGCAGCGTCAAACGGCCGAAACCTATTCGCAGCAGATGGAACAGCGTTTCCAGCAGGTGTTTTTGCAGTCGCCAGTACCGATGCATATTATTTCCATACTGGATGAACGCATTCTTGCAGTCAATCTGGCCTATGAAAAATGGCTGGGATACAGCTTAGAGGATTTTCAGGACCGGGAAGCTTGGTTGAAAAAAGTGGCACCAGATGCAGAACAAAGACAGTTGATGCAGCGGAGCTGGCAAGCGGCCTTGCAGTTGGCGAAAAACGGCAAACAGGTGCAGTTTCCTGAAGTTACCCTAGTAGCTAAAGATGGTAGTCAGCGTATTGCGCAGCGTACGCTGGCGATTGTCGGTAATGATGCGATTCTGGCCTGGGCTGATCTGACCACCATCCGGCAAACCGAGCAGGCATTAAGAGACAGCGAGCAGCGGTTCCGTGGCATGGTTGAACAAACAGTGGTCGGAATGTATGTACTGCGCGACAATCAATATTTATACGTCAATCCAAGTTATGCCAATATGCTAGGTAGATCTGCCGCCGAGCTCAACGGACATAATATTTTGGAGTTTAGCGATGCGGCTGCAGACACGCTGGCGTTGATTCACCAAGCTGAGGATAGGATACAGGCGGCAGAGCATTTCAGTATGCCATCTATCGTTCCGTTCCGACATCGAAATGGTCAGATCCGGGAATTTTCTTTGCATAGCCGTCACATTACTTGGGACGATGACTTGCCTGCCGAAATTGTTATGGCACAGGACATTACCGAGCAAAAGCAGGCACAGGACCAGATTGCCCGGCAGCTGGAACAGCTGGAGGCCACCATGTATGGCACCTTGCAGGCGGTATCGATCATGGTGGAATTGCGCGATCCTTATACTGCAGGGCATGAACGCCGTGTCGGTTTGATTGCCAGTGCGATTGCCAAAGAAATGGGCTGGGATGAAAAACGCTGTCTGCAGATGGAAGAAATTGGACTGGTACATGACATTGGTAAAATTTCTATTCCTTCCGAGATTCTGACCAAACCTTCTCGTCTGACTCATCTGGAAATGGAAATGATGAAAGGCCATGCACAAGCCGGTTATGAAATTCTTAAGGATGTTCCTTTCAATATTCCGATTGCTGAAATCATTGGCCAGCATCACGAACGGATGGATGGTACCGGTTATCCTAAAGGATTAAAAGGTGATGAGATCCATCCTGAGGCCCGTATTCTGACCGTGGCAGACGTGATTGAGTCAATGGCTTCGCATCGTCCTTATCGTGCGGCTTTGGGGGTTGAGGTGGCCCTGGCAGAAATCTTACGTGGACGCGGGACGATTTATGATACGGAAGTTTGTGATGCAGCAGTACGTTTAATTAAGGAAAAGGGATATGTCCTGCCAAGTTAAACAGGCTTGAAGACCAGCTGAATAGCAGCCAAAAAGTTATTCACTCTTTGAGTTTAATGGGAATTGGGAAGACCGATATTTTCGAATGCTTTAAATTGAAGTATTAAGGTGTGTTCAGAATTAGGTCAATAAAACTATTCCGTTTATAGTTTCGTTATGGATAGATACCTATTTACAGATGCTCAATGAGAAAAAATGGAACTACTCTGCCTCGGTAAAGTCACAGATCGGGGTCGGATCGGTACAAATAATAGATTATTTCTAGAAGCTTTATTGTGGACTGCACTTAGAGGTAGTCGATGGAGAGATTTACCATATGATTTTGGCAAATTGAATACTGTTTTAAAAGGTTGATACTGCTGGGTGAAAGCCCGTGTATTCGAGAATTTTTGAATTAGTCAATGTGGATTCTGATCTTGAATACGCCATGGTGCAAAAGGGAGAGCTATTCCTAAGCGATTGGTCAATCACAAGATGGAATGACTACTAAAATCCTTGCCTTAGTCGAGAGTTTGGGAAATTTGGTTAAATTCCGCTTAATGCCCGGACAATCTCATGATCTTGCTGAAGTTAAGTCACTGATTAAAGATATAGATTTTCAGGCATTATTAGTAGATAAAGCTTTTGATGTAGCTTAGTTATTGAAGGAGCTTGATCATCGTGGAGTAAAAGCAGTTATTCTCCGAAAAGCCAAGCGTAAAGTTCAGCGTATATTTGATCGTTGTATGTATAAATGGCGGCATTTCATCGAAAATTACTTTGAAAATTGAAAGAATTCAAACGTATTGCCATGCGTAGTGATAAAATAGACTCAAATTTTGCCGCCATGATTTATATTTGTGTGAGCGTAATTAACTCTCGTTCATTCTCAACACACCTTAAATTAGCTTGTAGATGTATTATTAAAAAAATCGAGTAACTCAGAGTATTGAAAATCTCCTAAATCTACTCCATTTTGCGCACGTATTCGAACAGATGATAGTTGTGCTTCCTGCTCACCAATGATGATCAGATAAGGTATTTTTTGTAGCGTATTTTCACGGATTTTATAGTTCAATTTCGTTTGACTTAAATCTAATGTTGCCCTAAAGCCATACTTTTTAAGCGAGTCTTGGACGTGTTTGGCGTAATCATGTTGTGCATCTGTAATTGGTAAAATTGCGATTTGAACCGGTGCAAGCCAAAATGGGAAATGTCCCACATAGTGTTCAATTAAAATACCAATAAAGCGTTCAAAAGATCCAAATAAAGCCCGATGTAACATCACAGGTCGTTGTTTTTGATTATTTTCATCAATGTAATGAATATCAAAACGTTCTGGTAAATTTAAATCAACCTGAATCGTCCCGCATTGCCATTCACGACCAATAGCATCTTTTAAGGTAAATTCAAGTTTGGGACCATAAAATGCACCTTCACCGATATTTAAGGTATAAGGGATATCAAGCTGTTCAAGAGATTGTTTTAGTGTATTTTCTAAAAAATCCCAAATTTCATCTTTACCGACACGATGATCAGGACGTGTGGATAATTTGATCGAAATTTCATTGAAACCAAATTGTTCATAAATTTTATAAATGAGAGCAATCGTATCTTTACATTCAGATAAAAGCTGGCTGTCAGTGCAAAAAATATGGGCATCATCTTGGGTAAAATGGCGAACGCGCATTAATCCATGTAAAGAGCCAGATGGCTCATAGCGATGAACTTTACCAAATTCTGCCATGCGTAACGGTAAGTCTCTATAACTTCTTAATTCATGTGCATATAGACAAACTGCGCCAGGACAACTCATTGGCTTAAGCGCGTAACTCCGCTGATCTTTAGTGACTGTGGTAAACATGTGCTGCTGATAGTTTTGCCAGTGTCCCGAAATTTCCCAAAGCTCACGATCCATGACATCGGGAGTATTAACTTCAATATAACCCGCATCATCTTGTTGCTGGCGTAAATAATCTGTCAATAACTGAAATAATTTCCAGCCTTTCGCATGCCAGAATACGGCACCAGGTGCTTTATCATCAAAATGTAGCAAATCAAGTTGCTGTGCTAATTTACGATGATCTCGTTTTGCTGCTTCTTCAACTTGCTTTAAATGTTTTTTTAATTGTTTTTGGTCAGCCCAACATGTGACATAAATTCGTTGCAACATAGGGTTTGTAGAGTCGCCTTGCCAATATGCACCAGAAACATGAGTCACTTTAAAATGTTCTAAAAATTCAGTATTTGGAACAAGTGGACATAAGTAAACATCAGAGAAATCATTATTTTGATGAAAATATAATGTGCTTAAATCACTCATATTTTTTAAGTGTTGATATTTAAAATCAGAATTTTGCTGTTTAAAAAAATCAGCGGCTTGATCGGACGTAATCTTTTCTGTGCGTATATCTAAATGTTGTTGTACCCACTCATGCATTTTCAGTTCAATTTGTTGCAAATCATCCTGATTAAAGGATGGAGTATCGGCGAAGTCACAATAAATACCATAATCAGTAATCTTATATTCTACGGGGTGAGCAGAAGGGTATAACTGATGGACAGCCTGTGCCAATAGATAAGCATAGGAGTGTCGTAGTAGATTTAAATGATTGTCATCGTTCAGACTGAAAAGTTCGATGTGACAGTCATGCTGGATAACATAGTGTAAATCAACGAAATGAGCGTCAACTTTAGCGAGAAAAGCTTTTTTATAGCTTTGAATTTTGAAACGAGACAAAACCTCAGAAATCGCCATGGATTGTTCGAGTTGAAAATGGTGAGTTGAACCAAGAAAATTAAACTGGATATTCATATAGAGTCATCTAAATACGGGTAAGGCTATTGCAGATTAGCGGTCAATTTCTAAAGCTTGACCCTGACAGTTAAGATAAGGTTGCTGTTGATGCCATGCGAGTTGACCAGAAATGATGGTTGTATCCACCAGATGGCGGAATGTTTTCTTTTGGAAGGGTGTCCAGCCGCAACGCATATAATTGGTTTGTTCAGCTACAGATTGTTTTTGATGATTTTCACGGATGAGGACTAAATCTGCCCAATAACCTTCACGGATATAACCTCGATCTTTAATGCGGAATAAATCAGCAACCTGATGTGAGGTTTTTCTTACCAGTGTTTCAATCGATAGTTTTTGATCTGCCACTAATTCTAATAATGCAGGTAATGCATGTTGAACTAGAGGTAAGCCTGAAGGGGCATTAAAATAAGATTGTTGTTTTTCTTGCCATGTATGCGGTGCATGATCTGTACCAATAATATCAAGACGATGGCTATTAGAAACTGCCTCAATAAGCGCCTGTTTGTCATTGCTAGTCTTAATAGCTGGATTACATTTTATTAAATGGCCTAAATCAGCATAATCAGATTCATCAAAAGTTAAGTGATGTATACATACTTCAGCAGTAATATGCTTTTTGTCCAATGGCAAATTTTTAAATAAGCAAAGTTCTTTTGCTGTTGTCAGATGTAGCACATGTAACTGTGTACCGAATTTTTCAGCGAGTGATACGGCTAACCGCGAGCTTTCAAAACAGGCTTGTTTATCCCTGATTTTAGGATGTAGGTATGCAGGGACATCTTCGCCATATTGATCACGATAAAACGCTTCCAGTTGTTTAATCCGTGGCGTGGATTCGCAATGTGTTAATAAAATAGTGGGTACATTAGCAAATAAGCGTTCTAAAATCTTTGGATCATCAACCAGCATATTACCCGTTGATGCTCCCATAAAGACTTTAACACCGCTGACCAATTTAGGATCAAGTGCTTCAACAATCTCTAAATTTTGTGCACTTACACCAAAGTGAAATGCATAATTGGCTATGCTATGTTGGGCTGCAATTCCTTTTTTATAGTGTAGTGCAGTTAAGTCCAATGTAGGAGGATTGGTATTTGGCATATCCATGATACTGGTAATTCCACCTATCGCAGCTGCCAAAGACTCTGAGACAAAACGCCCTTTTTGTGGTGAGCCTGGGTCACGGAAATGGACTTGATCATCAATCATGCCTGGGAGTAACCATGCTCCATCAGCCTCGATGCTTTTGGCATTGTAGATACCCGTTATATTAGATTGGATTTTACTAATACGACCTTGCTGAATGAGCACATCACAAATTTGTTGCTGCCCCTCATTAACCATATTCGCATTACGTATAATTAGATTGGGGAGTTGTCTAAAATTCATTTTGTAATGCCTTATAACCTTGTACCAACTCAATATTGGTGCTCACCACACTTTCAGAAAATTCACTGATAGAAATATCGATTGGAGGGTACTGACTTAAGTCCGTTCGAGCATTGATATAACTCATCGCAGGTACATAAAATGATTCAGGCAAATCGCGACCATCGACCACTGCATTATGACGGATGGCACTATGATCACCGACTTTACAGTTGAATAAGACGCTGTTAAAGCCGACAAATACGCGGTTACCAATCACACATGGACCATGAACAATCGAACGATGGGCGATGGATGAGTTTTTTCCAATTGTGACTTGTGCACCTGCTTTTGAATGAATGACAACACCATCTTGGATATTTGAATTTTCACCGATAATGATGGGTTGCATGTCGCCATTTTCATCTACTTCATCTGCACGGATCACTGCATAAGGACCGACAAATACGTTAGCTTCAATGATGACTTTTCCACAGATAATTGCGGTTTGATCAATATAAGCGGATTGGTCAATGATAGGGAGATGACCAGTTGGATTTTTACGAATCATGGTAATGTCTTCGATGTTGTATAAATTGGCTAAATGATGGGCTGAGTTAAAATTGTGGCGTGTTGTTTGTTTAATCCAAGATAAAAACAATTGGGACGATCAGTGTGGCAGGCGGGTCCAGTCTGTTCGACCAAAAAGAGAATGCTGTCACCGTCGCAATCAAGTCTGGCTTCAATGAGTTTTTGACGATGTCCTGAACTTTCGCCTTTTCGCCATAAGCGCTGCCGCGAGCGAGACCAATAGCAAACCTGTCTTGTATTCAGGGTTTCAAGTAGTGCATCACGGTTAATCCAAGCAAGCATTAAGACATCTTTACTCTGTATATCTTGTGCGATTGCAGTGATTAATCCATCCTTGTTCCAGGGAATGGCATCAATAATGCTTGCCAGTTCATAACATTGCCCCATCTTTCCTTGTTCGATGTCTAGAAAAATTGTCGAACTTACCATTGCCATGAACCCTGCGCGACTGCATCGTGGGCATGTAAGCTTTCAGCATGGATGACTTTAAAGTTAAATCCTGCAATACCTGAGTAGTTGACAAATGCGTGGTATAAGCGGCGTAAAGCATCTTCACAGAACATTAAATTTTGACCATTTGCTAATGCGAATGCCTGCTCATCTACACGTTTGACAGCAGTCTGAACGGGTGTTGCCAAGGCTTGTTCTGCATGGGAAATGAATTGTCGAATTGGAATAGACTGTAAGCAAGGGTCTAATTTAAAACGTAGCTGAGCAAAACTTCTTTGGCTGTGTGGTGTTGCTACAATCGCGTCTGTTGTACCTAACCACGCCATGACATCATCCGTGTTTTGTGGATTTATTTTTTTTGTATCAACGGCATCTTGAAAGCTTTTTTGAATGAGGTCTCGTGCCAAAGCCGCAGAACAAGGACAGGTTGAAGAATAGGTGATTTCTATTGCTAATTCAGCTTCAAAAGTATGCTCATTTAACTGACAGCATAAGCTGAAGGGATAGCTTTTCCAGCCCGATAGTACACTGATTAAAGCAGGTTGTTCTAAGTTAAACTCCGCTTGAATATCAAGGCGGGCTTGTTGAGAGAGCTCAGTATGACTTGCTAAGAAATCCTGAAGTGTTTGATAAATGTGATTTAAAGTTAGGTCAGGCAGTGAATGGAGCTCCAGCAGTCGAGTATACAGTCTAGACATATGGATGCCTTTGGCCTGAGGATCATCTAAGCTGACATAGGCATTTACTTTACTGGCACACAGTGTGTTTTGAATTTGAATGGGCAAAGCAATATTTTCCATTCCGACCCAATCAAGAGGATAGGTATGTGTGTGAAGAAAAGGCGCAGACGAGATATCTGGGAGTTGCGAGGCATTCATATTGGAAAGCAAGTATTATATGTTATGTTATAACATAACATATAATGAGTATTGTTTCTAGTCCGGCCTTGATAAGAACCGATAAATACTCAATTTTCTATTTTATTTTTTGGAATTTCTACAATATCCAAATAAGATTAGAGAATGTCCTGTGAGTTGGAAATCATGATTTTCTGCAATACTTGTAAGTAATTTTTCAATTTCTTCATTCTTAAACTCAATGATTTGGTTTGTTTTTTGACATACAAGATGATCGTGGGAAGTATCTTGTTTTATTTCAAATAGGGCATGATTATGATCAAAGTTATGGCGTTGAATAATACCTGCCATTTCAAATTGAGTTAAGACACGATAAACCGTCGCTAGTCCAACATCTTCATCTTGTTCTAAGAGTTTTTTATAAATATCCTCTGCACTCAGATGGTGAGGACTTGAGTTTTCTAATATTTCTAAAATTTTTATTCGCGGAAGAGTGACTTTTAGTCCTGCTTTTCTCAGGTCTTGATTGCTAATCGCCATATATAATCCGTATTTGATAAGGATAGGGAGGAATGTAAATTTTGAGGAAGAACTTTTAAACTCATAAGCTATGTTATAACATAACAATATTAATGGTAAACTTATTAAAATTGCCAAGACGACATTTAGAGTTGCGAGATTGTAATAACTGAATATGAAGCATTTTTTAATTATAGGGTTACTTTTTTGTCTTTCAGCATGTAGTCAAAAACAAACAGGGCAATTGATTTACTCATCGAATGCCTCGGGGAAATATGCCACAAAAAAACATAAATCTGTACTATCAAATCGATTATTCAAGAAAATTGCACCAATTTCTTATCAGCATTGGCTATCTCAGCCTTTAAATAAAGATCAAGTTCTTCGTTATAAAGAGTTTTTAAAAAATAATAACTTACACAGTGTCATACCTGAGTTTGAGTTATTTCAAACTGCGAGAGATTGGCAAAATTGCAATGCATCCGAATATGAAATTCCATCTCAAGAAATTTGGAGCAATATTATTCCGACCTTAAAAATTTTGAAGGAATTGGTTGATGTCAAAGTGATTGATGATTTTACAGTCACTTCTGTCTACCGTAACTCTGCCTTAAACCGTTGTGCGAGTGGTGCTGATTCTTCAAGGCATGTTTTTAATGCAGCACTCGATTTTCGAATTGGTTCTGAACAACCCACGCCAGAAGAATCTGGAGTGATTCAGCAAACAAAAACTAAATTGTGTCAATTTTGGGTCGAAAAGGGAGTCACTTTAAATATGGGACTTGGTATTTATACTTCTGGGCAAATTCATATTGATAGTGCTGGATATCGTACATGGGGACCAGATCATAAAAGTACCTCATCACCTTGTATCACTCAGCTTTTGTCCAATCAGAATAATAAAGGAACACGAGATGAATGAATTAAAACTCAGTGTTGTGCAGCAAAGAGTGTTAACAATTTTGCAGAATGAGCAGAAGGCAATGAGCGCCTATGCTTTATTAGAAAAGGCAAAATCTTTCGGATTGCAATCTCCAGTACAGATTTATCGTATTCTAAAAAAATTATCAGGCTATGGACTGATACTTAAACTCGATACATTGAACAAATATTTAGCGTATGAATTGAGGAAGAAGCAAAGCTATTTGCTCGTCACGATTTGTACAGAATGTCAGGCAGTACAAATCGTTGATTCACCTCAGTTTGCTCACGCCATCGAACAGTCAATTTTCCCTCAAAATTTTAACTCTAAACATCATTATTTAGAGCTCGCAGGTCAATGTGCTTTATGTTTTTCCAAACATAACAGCCCTTTATTAACATAAAAGTGAGAAAGTCAATGGATCATCCTTTAGCCATCCCAGCAAAATTACCTGTAACTGTGCTGTCAGGATTCCTCGGTGCAGGTAAAACGACATTACTCAACCATATTTTAAATAACCGTGAAGGCCGTCGTATTGCTGTCATTGTCAATGATATGTCGGAGGTGAATATTGATGCTGCTTTAGTACGAGAGGGCGGTGCAGAACTTTCTCGTACAGATGAAAAGCTGGTCGAGATGAGCAATGGCTGCATTTGCTGTACGTTGCGTGAAGATTTATTGGTTGAGGTTCGTCGCCTTGCACAAGAGCATCGTTTTGATCAATTGGTCATTGAGTCAACAGGAATTTCTGAGCCATTACCTGTAGCAGAAACCTTTACTTTTGAAGATGAAAATGGTGTGTCACTGAATGAGTTTGCGCGACTTGATACCATGGTGACGGTTGTAGATGCCTTTAATTTTTTAAAAGATTACAGCTCGTATGATAGTCTGCAACAACGTGGAGAATCATTGGGTGAACAAGATGAGCGTACAGTCGTTGACTTGCTGATTGATCAAATTGAATTTTGTGATGTCATCATCTTAAATAAAGTGGATCTGATCAATGAAGAAGAAAAGCAACGTTTATTTGCAATTTTAAATAAGCTCAATCCACGCGCAAAAATTGAAATTTCTGAATTTGGTCAAGTCGATTTAGATAAGCTTTTAAACACGGGACTTTTTGATTTTAATGAAGCTTCTCAAGCTTCAGGCTGGCTGAAAGAATTGCGTGGTGAACACACGCCTGAAACAGAAGAATATGGAATTAAAAGTTTTGTATATCGTGCCAGACGTCCATTTCATCCACAACGCTTTTATGATTTTATCAATTCAGAATGGCAAGGTGTAGTCCGTTCTAAAGGCTTTTTCTGGCTGGCATCAAACCCTGAATTTGCTGCTTCTTGGTCACAAGCGGGTGCGATGGCTAGACATGGTGTTGCAGGCTATTGGTGGGCAACGGTTCCTGACGAGCATTGGCCAGAGGATCAGCAAAGCCGTGATGAAATCATCAAAAATTGGGATGAGCGTACTGGCGATGCACGACAGGAAATTGTACTGATTGGGATGGATATGGATGAGCATAGTTTAATCCAACAGTTTGACCAATGTTTACTGACGGATGAGGAAATGGCTGGGGGACCTGAGCAGTGGAAGCTGATGCTTAACCCATTTCCCGATTGGGAAAATTTAGGCCAATCTTTAGATCATTGATTTGAATGTGTAACTGACTCTTTTGTTTGAATAAGTGAGCAAAAGAGTTTGTTATCTAAAATATGAAATATTTTGAGGATGTCTCTGGTTTTAGTCTAAGTCTTTATCACTCTGACAGTACAAGTCATATAGGGTCTGCATGATTTTTAATATTCGTATATCACTTAATTGATAAAAAATCTGCTTACCTTCACGACGTGTTGATACTATTTTACTTTTTCTCAGTACAGTCAGTTGTTGTGACAAGGTCGGCTGGTAAACCCCAGCAGATATTTCAATTTTTTGAACATTCAATTCACCATCAACTAAGACACATAAAATTTTAAGACGATCAGGATTGGATAAGACTTTTAAGCAATCAGTCACAAGATTGACTTTGGAAAAGTCTATTTTTAATTCATTGTTATTCATAAATTTATCCTAAAATTCACCTTATTCTATAAAAAAGTAAAGTAACACTTGAATATAGTATATAATTATATATTATTAATAAATATATTGTTTGGTGTGTTTTGTATGTTATGCATGACGATCTAATTTCCTTTACTGGTGGATTGTCGAGATGCGAAACCAGCGTGATTCAGGACTGAGTATGCCAAAGCTGATCCTACCTTTCATTCAGATCAATATGAAAGGTGGACAGTTCCCAATGCCAGAAGAGAATGGGGTTTCTTATTTAAAACTTCCACTCAATTACTTTAAATAGGCATTTTTTCAAGATTAAACAAAAAGGTTTGTCGTTGTTTAATTGCTTTAGTAAATAGAGGAACAGTGGCTATGTGGGTATTGATACTTGAAGGGCTGGCCATCGGCGGGTTATTGGGTTTAACCGGTGCTGGTGGTGGTATTCTGGCTGTACCGGCACTGATGGCGAGTCAGGGTTGGACTGTTGCACAGGCTGCACCTGTAGGCTTGCTTGCAGTCACTTTGTCTGCATTCGTTGGAACGTTCGAAGGTTTATTCAAGCGTATTGTACGTTATCGTGCTGCACTCTGGATCGCCTTAATCAGTATTCCTTCAGCCCGTTATGGCGTGCATTTAGCCGATATAGTTTCTCCAGTCTGGTTGACGCTGGCTTTCAGCCTAGTGATGCTGATTGTGGCTTACCGGATATTCTTTAACAAAGTCAATGACTATGAAAATCCACCGTGTAAAGTCAATCAAACGACCGGTCGCCTGATCTGGAATTTGAAAACTGCCTCGTTCCTCGCCGGTATTGGTGTAGTTGCTGGTTTATTAACTGGCCTGCTTGGGGTTGGTGGTGGTTTTGTAATTGTTCCAGCGCTGCGTAAATTCACAGACCTCGATATGCGTAGTATCGTTGCGACTTCCCTGATGATTATCTTCCTGATTGGCAGTGTCAGTATTTCTGCCCACGTTCTGGATGGCTTTCAATATCCTGTTTCGGTTACGCTGACTTTTGTTCTGGCTTGTATCATTGGGATGCTCATTGGGCGTAGTTTGATACCTTTGATAAAGAGTAATCAAATCCAAAAGGTTTTTGCCACGACCGTGATTGGGGTGGCAATCTATTTAATCTATTCAGCACTCATAGGCTAGTCCTGTGCATTGTATGGATAAAGAATGCATGAGTTGATGTATGACTACATGATCTGTCATCTGAATGAATATCAAACAGGTGTAGAGTCTAAAATGAATTTAGCAAATGGGCTGTTTGCAATAGTGTGATCGTTGTAACAGTGCTGGAATGAGAGTTTATAACAAAGTGCTTTTAAGTTGCTGATCTGGCATTTATAACAGATGAGGCTGATTTTGATGAGTGAGGAAGAGTAGAAATGATGAAAACGGCAGAGCAAATGATCCTGAATGCGAAAAGACGGATTCAGGAAGTGAGTGTAGATGACTTACTTGAAGCCATGAAAAATCATAAAACCATTCTGATTGATGTTCGGGAACCGGATGAATTTCAGGCGGCAGCGATAGACCGTGCAGTGAACTATCCTCGTGGTGTTTTAGAAATGAGGATTCACCAGCATCCTTTGGCGAGCCATCATTGCGATACCCTACAGGCACTGGAACATCTTAAAGATCAGCCGATCTATTTGATCTGTGGTACAGGCGGCCGTTCGGCACTGGCTACAGATACTTTGCAGAATATGGGTTTTACTCAGGTTAAATCCGTTCAAGGGGGATTTCAAGCATGGCTAGAGCAGGGCTATCCGGTACAAAAATAATCTATTGAATAAGCAAAACCTTATTGTTGATTGTTTAGTTTGAGAGAAAGTCATGAAATACAAAGAATTAACCCAGAATATTTCAGGTAATTTAAGAACGCTCAGTCAGGATTCACCTGATTTAATGAAAAGTTTCAATCAATTATCCCAGATCGCAATGCATGATGGTGTGATTGATCCCAAAACCAAGGAATTGATTGCATTGGCGATTGGTGTGGCTGCACGTTGTGATGGTTGTATCGGTTTTCATGTCAGAACCCTGGTCAAAATGGGCATGACCCTGCAGGAGCTGGAGGAAGTTCTGGGTGTTGCGGTGTATATGGGCGGTGGACCTTCATTGATGTATGCTGCAAATGCCCTGGAAGCATTTAAAGAGTTTTCCAACTGATTGGATAGTGGCGTAAATGGAGGGATGAAATGAGTCAGCACTGGAATGAATTGTATACCCAGACGCAGGACCTATACGGCACAGCAGCAAACCTGTTTATCCAGGAAATTGCGCGGAAAATCCGGATTGAAGGTAAAACACTGGCAATTGCTGAAGGAGAAGGAAGGAATATCCTGTACTTGGCTGAGCAGGCAAGACAGGATAATTATCCTTTTTCGGCAGAAGTTTGGGATTATTCCGATGTTGCTTTGAAGCATCTGTCCAGCAAAGCCGAAGCCACAGGGATAAATCTTGAACTCCGACATGTTGATTTAACAGCAGCTAAATGGCCATCCGAGCGTTATCAAAACGTGATTTGTGTATTTGGTCATTTCGATACAGAAACGCAAACAAAGGTTTTAGAAGGCATAAGAAAATCTTTGCTAAACGGTGGATGGTTTATCGGTGAGCTGTATTCAAAGGAGCAGATCAACTATAAAACTGGTGGCCCTAAAAATATCGAATATTTATACGATCCGTGGGATATTTTGCAGGTTTTCAAGCAGGATCATATCCATCTTTTTTATGTTGGAGAGCAAGAAAGACAGGAGGGAAAATTACATTGCGGTAAATGTCATGTTATTCAATTTGCAATACAAGTGATGAAGTAAAAACAAGTGAATTATTAAATGTGATGCAAATATTCAGCATTGCAGTACTTTAAAAAGAGGTTTTATTATGTCAAATCGGTTCAAAAATAAAGTTGCCCTAGTTACTGGTGCGGGTTCTGGAATTGGGAAAAGCACAGCTATGCTTTTAGCGAAGCAGGGTGCAAGTGTTGTAGTATCGGATATTAACTTTGAAGCAGCACAAAAAGTTGCTGAGGAAATTGTATCTTTAGGCGGTAAAGCGGCTGCGAATAAAGCCAATACGGCTGAACCTGAAGACATGAAAGCAGCAGTTGAATTTTCAGTCAGCACCTATGGTGCGCTTCATTTAGCTTTTAACAACGCTGGAATATTGGGTGACGTTCAGCCAATTGCAGATTTAAGTATTGAAGCTTGGCGTCGTGTGATTGATATTAATTTGAATGCGGTCTTTTATGGCTTACATTATCAAATCCCTGCAATATTGGCAGCCGGCGGTGGTGCGATTGTGAATACAGCATCAATTTTAGGTTTAGTTGGGACTGAAAATATTTCTGGTTATGTTGCAGCTAAGCATGGTGTAACCGGGCTTACTAAAACGGCTTCGCTAGAATATGCTGAAAAGGGTATTCGTATTAATTCAGTACATCCAGGTTATATTAAAACGCCTTTAATTAGTGAGTTTGATGAAGCTGAACTGATAAAATTACACCCAGTTGGTCGTTTAGGAAATCCTGAAGAAGTTGCTCAGGTCGTTGCTTTCTTACTCTCTGATGATGCATCCTTTGTAACGGGCAGCCAGTATGTGGTAGATGGCTCCTATACTTCACAATAAGTTAATTTTAGGAAAGACCTTCACCTGATTGAGAAGGTTTTTCCTTTTAAAATTTATATAGAATAGGACTTACGCACTATTACTTATAGATTCTCTGTGGTAGCAGATGATTTTTATCGAGAATAAAGTCATCAATGAAGTTTTTGATAATTGGTCTAAATAATTTCTTCTGCCAACGATATATATTTTCAAAGATCCGCTCAAACTGGTTCTTTTGTATCTCAACGTAGGCCATCAAGGCTGAAAAAATATGATTCAAAATCAGTTTAGATCGTCTTACTTGAAACTTTTCAATATGACAAACCTGTTTAATCACCCGGTGATATTGCTCTATTTTCCAATGACTTGAATGTAATTCATGAAAACCTTCAAAGGACAATAAATCATCTTCATCTTGATGCACAATATAAAACCTCTGCTGTTCTTTTAACTGAGTCTTAAATAATTGTACAAAGCCAAAATCTTTGAGCCAGAC
>NZ_JBIQOC010000003.1:0-103187 GCF_044130295.1 Acinetobacter uliginosus
TCTCGACTAATGTCGCTGGGATATGGTTTTCTCATTGAATAATTTTAACAAATTCTTTTTTTAAGTGCTAAAAAAGAATGAAATTAATACTGGATAGGCTCTTAGTGATAGCATACATCTGAAATTCATGGCTATCACTGAATTGTTAAAGACTTAAACAGCGCCGTGTAGAAGCAAAAATGATTTTCTAAACTTAACTTAAATTACCTTTATAGCTTGAAAGTACTGGCGGAATTTCAGCCCCTAATGAACTTAACATTTCCCGTTCAATATTTCGCACAATCGAATTGAGGGGTAAATCATTTTCTTGAAGTCCAAATGGTTCTTCCAACTCTGCACTGAGCGCATCCAAACCTAAAAACAAATAGGCAATTAATGCCACAATTACGGGTGTCCAAATACCGAAACTCGCTTCAATACTGAAGGGCAAAATTAAACAGAATGAATAAACTGCCCGATGCAATAAAACTGAATAAGAAAATGGCAATGGCGTAGTCATAATACGATCACAGCCTGCATGAATGTCGCCCATGGCAACCGTATGTCGAGTCAAGGTGCTATAGATAATGTCGCTGATTTGACCTTGCTTATAACACAGCACCAAATCTTTTTGCATAATCTCAAGTAAATACTGCGGCGCATTGATATGTTCAGCACATTGCTGCCATTGCCCATCGCTTAAATTGACAGCATTTCGGAAATGTTGAATATCTGTTGCTTGATGACGTAAGCGGTCGCGTAGCAGGTAACAAAATAACATAACCCGATACATCAAAATCTGACGTTGAGAGTCTTCCAGCACATGACTATCACGAATAATATGCCGTGTATTGGCAATCAGTGCGCCCCAAAGCTTGCGCCCTTCCCACCAGCGATCATAACAGGCCGTATTCCTAAAACTTAAGAAAATCGAAAGAATCACACCGAAGATGGTAAAGCCAATGGCAGGAACTTCTGGCATAGTCAAGAAATGTGCTGCACTTAAATACACCAACAGTGCCGATAAACTGACTACAACCGCTAGAGCTGGCATCACTTTAGGTAAAATTGTGCCATGCCATGCAAATAACAGCATAAAGCTATTATTTTTATCTCGAATAATCACAAATTTCCCCTCATGAAACCTAGTCGCTTCAATATTTATAAAATAGCTGTCATGAAAAAGCCCAACCGAAGTTGAGCTTGATCTAAACATTTTTGACTCAACAGTGAATCATCCTAGAGCATAAACAATGTTATTTTCCAGGCTTAAAGCTGTCTTTTAAGTCCAGAATACGGTTAAACACTGGTTTTTCTGCCGTGTGATCATATTGATCTGCAACGAAATAACCTTCACGTTCAAACTGGAAGCGGTCTTCAGGCTTCGCTTCAGCTAAAGCCGGTTCAATCACCGCTTGAACCACTTTGAGTGATTCAGGATTTAAGTTGGCAAGGAAGTCATCACCCACTTCCGGATCAGATTCAGTGAATAAACGGTCGTAGATACGCACTTCTGCAGGCACACCTTGGGTTGCAGATACCCAATGAATAACGCCTTTCACTTTACGACCTTCCGGATTTTTGCCTAAAGTTTCAGGGTCAATTGAACATTTCAGTTCAACCACTTCACCATTGGCATCTTTAATCACTTCATCACACTTGATCACATAAGCATGGCGTAAACGTACTTCGCCTTCTGGAATTAAGCGTTTAAAGCCTTTAGGCGGTACTTCTTCAAAGTCTTTACGGTCGATGTAAATTTCAGACGTTAATGGAATGATACGATCACCCATCTCAACGTTCGGATGACGTGCATGACTCAGGTTCATTGCTTCAGGCAGGTTAGTCAAAGTCACTTTCAATGGATTCAACACCGCCATGCCACGTGCAGCGGTATTTTCCAAAGACTGACGGATGCAGTATTCCAGCATAGCAACATCGACAATACCGTCAGACTTGGAAACACCCACGCGTTTACAGAAATCACGCAAACCTTCAGGCGTGAAACCACGGCGGCGCATCCCTACAACGGTTGGCATACGTGGATCATCCCACCCTTGTACAAAGCCACCTTCTACCAGTTTACGCAGTTTACGTTTAGAGGTAATGGTGTAATCGACATTTAGACGGCTTGATTCGTACTGACGTGGAACAGCTGGAGATTTAACTTTCTCGATAACCCAGTCATAAAACGGACGGTGATCCTGGAATTCCAAAGTACATAAAGAGTGAGTCACACCTTCAATGGCATCAGATAATGGATGCGCATAGTCGTACATTGGATAGATTTTCCATTTATCGCCAGTCTGGTGATGAGCAGAATGCAGAATTCGATACAGGATCGGATCACGCATATGCACGTTTGGAGAAGCCATATCAATCTTGGCACGCAATACAGCCTGACCTTCACCCAGCTCGCCATTACGCATTTGTTCAAAACG
Organism: Acinetobacter uliginosus; assembly: GCF_044130295.1. Classification (NCBI taxonomy): domain Bacteria; kingdom Pseudomonadati; phylum Pseudomonadota; class Gammaproteobacteria; order Moraxellales; family Moraxellaceae; genus Acinetobacter; species Acinetobacter uliginosus. Next base: position 2,421 of record NZ_JBIQOC010000003.1, read on the forward strand.
CACCAGGTTTTCTTCTACAGTCGCGTCACGGAATGGAGAGTTTTTACCTGGTTCTACAAATGAACCACGGTTTAACTTGATTTCTTCAGGTGTTTGTAAATCTACATAAGCATCGCCCTGTTCAATCAGTTGTACTGCCCATGTGTACAGTTGATCAAAATAGCTAGATGCATAGCGAGGTTCACCGTTCCAGTTAAAACCGAGCCATTTTACGTCGTTGGCAATCCCATCCACATATTCTTGTTCTTCTGCGTCCGGATTGGTATCGTCAAAACGCAGGTTACATACGCCATCAAATTCTTGTGCAATACCAAAGTTCAAACAAATCGCTTTCACGTGACCAATGTGTAAATAACCATTCGGTTCTGGTGGAAAACGCGTGATCACTTGCTGTGTAAGGCCTGCTGCCAAATCGTCAGTAATGACCTGACGTACAAAGTCTAAGCCCGGCTGTTGTTCTTGCTGCGCAGCATCGACAGGTTGATTACTTGTTGTCGGGTTATTTGGCAGGGATGAAACAACATCATTCGGCTTCATAGTTGATAAATCACTTCTATAAGATAAAATAGGATAATTAAAACGCTTTTCTGGTTTTTTTAACAAAGAAAATAACGTTTTCGCTTGCCTTGTAGTTTACAGTTTGCTTATGCTTCTCTCAACCAAAAACCCATGGCTTTTTTGTCCATGATCAGGAGATTATAGAATGAGTTTTCCTCAAGTCGAATTAAACACCAATAAAGGACGTATTGTTCTTGAACTTAATTCAGAAAAAGCACCTAAAACTGTGGCTAACTTCCTGGAATATGTTCGTGATGGTTTTTATGATGGCGTAATTTTCCACCGTGTAATTGACGGTTTCATGATCCAGGGCGGTGGCATGGATGAAAATTTCAAAGAAAAAGCAACGCGTGATTCAATTGAAAACGAAGCAGACAACGGTTTAAGCAATGATGAAGGTACCATCGCAATGGCGCGTACCCAAGCTCCTCATTCAGCTTCTGCTCAGTTCTTCATTAACGTGAAAAACAACTCTTTCCTTAACCACACTGGTAAAACAGCTCAAGGTTGGGGTTATGCCGTATTTGGTAAAGTAGTTGAAGGTATGGATGTCGTTGCTGATATCAAAGGCGTTCGCACAGGTAACCGTGGCTACCACGCTGACGTTCCTCTAGAGAACGTTGTGATTGAATCTGCAAAAATCATTTCTGAATAAAGAACGTCCTCTCCGTCTTTAATGAGTTTTAAAGCAGTGCTTTAAAACGGAATAATGTTAAGGATATAGTTCCTCTATCCAATAGATGGACTTTGAGAGGAAGTATTAAGGAAAATACGTGACCTATCTGTTTATCTCTGATTTACATTTGTCACCTGAACACCCTCGACTCGTTCGGGGGTTTTTGGATTTATTAGACAGTTATAAAGATAAAAATACCCAGCTTTATATTTTGGGTGACTGGTTTAATGCTTGGATTGGTGATGACTATACAGCCCCCTGGCTAGATGACATTGTCCATGCCCTGCAAAAGTTTCATCATGCCGGCAATCAGATATATTTTCTGGCTGGCAACCGCGATTTTGCTTTAGGCAAAAAATTCTTAAAACAATTCAATGGCACATTGCTGTCCGAACCGGCCATTTTAAAAATATCCGACACCACATACCGTTTAGAACATGGTGATCTGCTCTGCACAGACGATGTGTCCTACCAAAAATTCCGCAAGATCATTCGTAATCCATTACTTTTAGGTTTTTTAAAACGCATGCCTTTAAGTTTTCGGCAACAACTGGCTAATGGTTTCCGTAAAAAAAGTGCTGAAACCAAACAGATGAAGTCTTATGACATCATGGATGTAAATCAGTTCGCGGTGAAAGTTGCCTTAGAACATATTGACGTACTGATTCATGGCCATACTCATCGTTCTGCAATACATGATATTCAGGGTAAGAAACGGATTGTGCTAGGTGACTGGCGCGAACATTCGGCACAGATTTTAGAGATCAATCCTGCACATAAAAATGTAAAATTAGAATTAAAGACTTGGGCTTATTAAATATAAATTTTCATAATTAACTTTTATAACTTGACTATGTCATTCACAATCTGTCGAGAACTAGGCTGTAATGTTTCTGCGATGAAAAAAATTTAGCTGACCAAAAATAAAACAGGCTTTGTGAATGACAAATGCCTTTGGTCTTACCAAGCAATGCTTTTCAAGGCAAAATAAAGCAGCACATAGAACTCCTGACCTCACAATTACAGCTGGTAGGAGTCCATCAGGTACAATTTAAAAGCTGATATAAAATATTAAAAATTAATACCCACCTTCAGATTTTATCACTTCCGCATCATTTTTATATTTGGCTAAAAGCTCGCGCAGTGAATTCATTAATACGCTGGTATCCACCCCTACCGCAACAAACTCGGTACCCAAATCAATATATTTTTGCGTTACGTCATGCACCGTTGATAAAATCCCCGCTGCTTTACCCGATGCCCGAATGCGTTGAATGGCATCAACAACCGCTTTTTGTACTTCCGGATGATTCGGATTACCCTGATATCCCATGGTCGCAGACAAATCTACAGCGCCAATAAATACACCGTCAATTCCCTCCACTTTTAAAATATCATCCAGATTTTCCAGACCTGTCACAGATTCAATCTGAATCAGCAGACAAATATTTTCATGTGCTGTTGCATAATAATCCGGGATACTGTTCCAGCGTGTTGCACGGGCCAATGCGGCACCTACGCCACGAATTCCTTCTGGCGGATAACGTACCGCTTTCACCATCAGCTCAGCCTGCTCAACCGTTTCCACCATGGGAATCAATAAAGTTTGCGCCCCAATATCCAAAAGTTGCTTAATCAGCTGCACACTGCCAATAGGTGGACGAACCACAGCTTGTGATGGATACGCTGCGATACTTTGCAATTGAGAGAGTGTGGTTCTTAAATCGCTCGGTGCATGTTCCCCATCAATGAGTAACCAGTCATAGCCTGCATTGGCCGCAATTTCAGTGCCGTAAGCATCTGCCAGCCCCACCCATAACCCAATCTGCTGTTGGGTTTTTAATCGTCTTTTAAAATGGTTTGTATCATCTATCATTGTCTGACTCGGTCTACAGGCGATGTAATTATTCGATTAAACGTGATTTAACAAAAAGTACCAATATAGATTTCGTATTTCGTCATTGTATATTGCTATTAATTATACATTTTATTAAGTTTTTTACTTTTATTCACCATAAAAATTCACACGCTTGATGCCAAAATATAAGCTATCCCATAATTCTTCCAAGCCATTTCAGCAAGGAATCAGGTAAAATCATTAAAAATTTAATAGTGGAAATGTCACTCATGGATTTATTAAACGTTTCAAAATCACGCTACACAACGAAAGCATATGATCCCAGTAAAAAAATTCATCAAGAGCAGTTTGAACGTTTATTAGAAATCCTGCGTCTCACGCCATCCTCCATCAATATTCAGCCCTGGCATTTTTTTATTGCCGATGATCAAGGCGCCAAAGAGCGTATCGCCAAAGCCTTGGTTGGGAAATATGCCTACAATGCACCTAAAGTTCTAGATTCTTCTCATACCATTCTGTTCTGTACCAAAGCGGATATTTCAGAACAGCACCTTGATACCCTGCTCAAGCAAGATGATCTTAGTGGCCGTTTTAAAGATGAAAAAGCCAAACAGGGCCAAAAAGACAGCCGTAGCGGTTATGTGGATTATTACCGTAATGAAAAAGGGGATATTCAGCGCTGGGCAGAAAATCAGACTTTTATTGCGCTCGGTCAAATGTTACTGGCCGCAGCTATTGAAGGAGTTGATGCCACCCCTATTGGCGGATTTGATGAACAGATTATTCGCCAGGAATTGGAATTAGATGAAAAAGGGTTAATTCCATCAGTGATTATGACGCTAGGTTTCCGCAGCGAAAATGATTTCAATGCTCAGTTACCCAAGTCACGCCTGAGTCGTGAAGAAATTTTCACCAAGCTGTGATTAAAAAAAATTACAATAAAAGGGGCGAATATGCCCCTTTCATGTCATTTCAGGACTTATTTTTGTAACAGGACTCAGGTATATTGGCAAAAAAATAAACGGTAGTCCCTACTATGCTTCCAGCTATCAAAATGCCGATAAAATTTGAATGTCGCTCTTGCCAAACGGTTTACATGCAGAAATATAGCGCAGATGCTATTTTGACGTCTTACCCTAAATGTCCACATTGTCAGCAACCCGGTCAACTTCAGGGCACGATTGAAATGCAGGATCTATTCAAACATCCTATTATTATGGCTAACTACTATTGGAAAGATACATTACAACGCTTTCAACGCTCATAATTGAGCAAATGTCCTTATACTATAAAGCTTGAACACTAAAAATACAGCGCATTTAAATGCGCTGTATTTTTAATTGCAATTCTTGCATTGCCAGCAATATTATCTTCAGCTTTATCAACAAGAAAATCATCACTATTCTGCCCGCCCTGTCTGCCATCAAAATGGCTTATTATTGGGTTTGGCAGAAAAGGAAGATTTTCTGCAACATCCTTTCATTTTTGTATCGAGCTATATCAGACAGACATTGCATAGGCTAAGCAAATAACACTGGCCAAACCTAAAGCAAGACCGCATGCAGTTGCAGGTTTTAATTTTTCTTTAAACAGAATTAAGCCACTTAAAGCTCCCAGCAGCACCACAAGAATGTTCATGCCTGCAAACACAATTGCAGGTGTGTCTTTTAATAATATGTGTGCCTTGACATACAGGGCTATATTGGCAAAATTTAAAACTCCCAGCCCCAATCCAGCCAGAATATTTCGACTACTGCCTGCTGTTTTCGTGGTCATGCCAATATAAGCCAACGACAAGATGAAGGCACAGATAAACATCAAGTTTAGTGCTACAGCAAACTGCACTCCCAAGCCAGTGGTGTACTTGAGCAATACATCAATCAGCGCATAGCCACACCAGACCAATGCCAGATAAAGCAAGCCTTGCTTTGAAAATGGCTGCCCTTGCGCTGCTGCTTGATGTGAAAATAAAATACTGAGTACGGCGGAAATCCCTAATCCGATTCCGATTATTTTTAAGGTATTAAACTGTTCCTGAAAAATAAAGAATGCTGCCAACAGAGACAAAACCACCGATAAACGCTGGGCAATTTCCGTTTTGATAATACCGGCATATTGCAGTGATTTCGCCAAGCACAGGAAAATACTCGGTAGTAATACACCCAGCGCCACAATCAGCCACCACGGCGTATCGATAACTGATATGTGCTGTAAATCGGGCTTAAACCATAAAAAACAGAGTACACTTGCAGAGGCATAGTTCCAGACAATCATCTGCAAGGCATCAAAACCATTAGCCTTGCATAATTTAAACAACATTGAGATGACGACACTACAGCATGCTGCAGCCAATATAAGTTCCATCTTTTGCCTTATTTTCCCTATTTATCATGCTTTAGGAATGAGATACAGAAAAGCCCACAATAGATGTGGGCTTTTGATTATAGATAATCTTTAACGATTATTTATAACGATTCACCATTTTCTCTAAAGAAATTGGACGAATCTTGTCTGCATGACCTGCAGTACCAAATGCTGTATAACGATCTACACAAATTTGTTTCATTGCAACAATAGTTTCTGCAAAGAATTTACGTGGATCGAATTCGCTTGGTTTTTCCGCCATCATGCGGCGCATTGCACCAGTCGATGCCAAACGCAAGTCCGTGTCGATATTGATTTTACGAACACCGTGTTTGATTGCTTCAACCAGTTGTTCAACAGGCACACCATAAGTTTCCTTGATGTCGCCGCCAAATTCATTGATTACAGCCAACCATTCTTGAGGTACAGAACTTGAACCGTGCATGACAAGATGGGTATTTGGTAATGCCGCATGAATTTCTTTAATACGGTCAATTGCCAAGATGTCGCCTGTAGGTGGACGCGTGAATTTGTATGCACCATGTGAAGTACCTACGGCAATCGCCAAGGCATCTACATCGGTATCAGCAACAAACGAACGTGCTTCTTCAACTGAAGTAAGCAGTTGAGAATGGTCAAGCACACCTTCTGCACCTACGCCATCTTCTTCACCCGCCATACCTGTTTCAAGGCTACCCAGGCAACCAATTTCACCTTCAACTGAAACGCCACAGGCATGTGCCATTTGAACAGTACGGCGAGTCACGTCTACGTTGTATTCATATGAAGTTGGTGTTTTACCATCTTCACCCAAAGAACCATCCATCATTACTGATGAGAAGCCCAACTGGATAGAACGCTGACATACGTCAGGGCTGGTACCGTGGTCTTGATGCATTACCACTGGAATGTGTGGCCATTCTTCAATTGCAGCTAAAATCAGGTGACGTAAGAATGGAGCACCTGCATATTTACGAGCACCCGCAGATGCCTGCACAATGACAGGTGAATTTGTTTCGTCTGCGGCCAACATAATTGCACGCATTTGTTCTAAGTTGTTTACATTGAACGCTGGTACGCCGTAGTTGTGTTCTGCAGCGTGATCCAAGAGCTGGCGCATCGAGATTAGAGCCATAATATCCTCCCAGGTGATGCGCCATATTCTACATGCTGAATCATTTCAATTCAGCAACAAAACACACTATTTCAAAAAAAATCCCTGCTTATGCAGGGACTTTTAAATAAAAAACTACAAACTTATTGAGCAGTTGCTGTAGAGGCAGCATCATCTGTAGCGGCAGTCGCTTCATCTGCTGGTGCATTTGCCACTTCAGCAGGTACATCAGTATTTTTTTCATCCAGGACAGGCTTATCCAGTGCATCAATCGCTTTTTGCTGTTCTGGAGTCGTTTGCTCCTCTACTGCTGCTGAAGCGGCAGTTTCAGTTTTAGGTGCTTCATCTTTCTTGGCACAGGCAGTCAAAGCCAAAGGTAAAATCACAAGTGCTGCAAGTGTTAATTTCAGGTTCATCACATTTTCCTACGACAGGAGATTTAATGACCGGAATTTTATTGCAGATATATTGCATTTTTATGACCAAAAAATGAATCACTCAAATGAAAAGGCATGAAAAAAGGCTGACCGAAGTCAACCTTTGATACTTTTAAAAGAATGTATTAAGCGCGTTCTAAAAGCACAGCAACCGCTGGAAGGGTTTTGCCCTCAACAAATTCAAGGAATGCACCACCACCCGTAGAGATATAACCGATCTTGTCTGCAACGTCGTATTTATCAATCGCAGCTAAAGTATCGCCACCACCTGCAATAGAGAAACCATCAGATTCTGCAATTGCTAAAGAGAGTGCTTTCGTACCTTCACCGAACTGATCTACTTCAAATACGCCAACAGGACCATTCCAGAGAATCGTTTTTGATGTTTTCAGGATTTCAGCAAATGCTTTCGCAGTTTCTGGACCCACATCCAAAATCATGTCGTTGTCTGCAACATCTTCCACTTTTTTTACTACAGCTTTAGCCGCAGCCAATGAACCGAGGAAATCATCAAAGTTAATTTCAGCAGCATCTGCAACCACAACGTCAGTTGGAAGCGGTACAGAAACTTTTGCTGCGATCGCTTTTGCAGTATCGATCAAATCATTTTCGCAAAGTGATTTACCCACGTTGTAACCAGCCGCAGCCAGGAAGGTATTGGCAATACCGCCACCTACGATAATTTGATCGCAAATATCTGAAAGTGAAGTGAGTACATCAAGCTTAGTTGATACTTTAGAACCCGCAACAATCGCAACCATTGGTTTTTCAGGGGTTTTAAGTGCACGACCCAAAGCATCCAATTCTGCTGCAAGTAAAGGACCCGCAGCCGCTACTTTTGCAAAACGCGCCACGCCTTCAGTTGACGCTTCTGCACGGTGTGCAGTACCAAATGCATCCATCACAAATACATCGCAAAGCGCAGCATATTTTTGTGCAAGTTCAGGGTTGTTTTTCTTTTCCCCAACATTGAAACGGCAGTTTTCAAGAAGTACCACTTGACCAGCTGCAACTTCAACACCATCTAAATAATCAGTGAAAAGTTTGACTTCCTGGCCCAAAGCTTCAGTTAAGTACGCTGCAACTGGCGCCAAAGATTGTTCAGGTTTTGGCTCACCTTCAACTGGACGACCAAGGTGTGAATAAACCATGACTGCTGCACCTTTTTCCAAAGCCGCTTTAATGGTTGGCAATGCTGCGCGTAAACGTGCATCACTGGTAATTACACCGTTTTTAACAGGAACGTTTAAATCTTCACGAATTAGTACACGCTTACCTGCCAAATCCAGGTCAGTCATACGCTGAAAGTTCATGTATAGCTCACTTTATAGATATAAAAAACGCCCCGATTTTAAATGATTATGTAGAAAAAGGTTAGCATCTTTTGCAGAAAAGCTGTCGAAAGGCAAAGTTTTGATTATTATAGTCAAAAGCCACATCATGATTTAGAGCTTATGTCTATTCACCCAGATCCAAATATCAATCGTTTAAATGTTTTAGGCGAACCCTTGGCAAGCTGTTGCTACTCTCCTATTACCGGTTATTTTCGTAACGGCTTTTGTCATACGGCGACCACAGATCTAGGTCAGCATACGATGTGTGCACAAATGACCGCTGAGTTTCTTAATTTTTCGCAAAAAGTAGGTAATGACCTGATCACACCTCTTCCAGAAGTCGATTTCCCAGGTCTAGAACCGGGTGATTTCTGGTGCATTTGTGTAACCCGTTGGGTTGAAGCATATCAGGCTGGTATTGCTCCGCCTATTAAAATACAAGCTTGCCATCAAGCTGTGCTCTCATATGTTCCGCTTGATGTGCTCATGGAATATGCAGTGTAATGAATACTCCCAACATTATTTTGGCTTCAAGCAGTCAAACCCGTAAAGAGCTGATGAATCGTCTCCGTATCGACTATCAGAGCTTAGTACCAGATATCGATGAATCCCCACGGGGCGAAGACCATGCAGATGAACTGGCGAAACGGCTGGCTTTTGAAAAGGCCAACGTTATTGCCGAACAATATCCCGATGCTATTGTGATTGGTTCCGATCAGGTGGCGTGGCGTGAAGGGGCACCCGATATTTTTATTGGCAAACCGTTAACTGTGGAAAAAGCCATCAAACAGTTACAGGCCAATTCGGACAAAATCGTTTATTTCAGTACCGCCCTCAGCGTACAGCAAAAATCGACGGGATTTGAACAGACTCTGGTTGAACATTATAAAGTGAAATTCCGCAAACTGGGTTTGTCCGAAATTGAACGTTATATTGAAGTCGATCAACCTTTAATGTGTGCAGGCAGTTTTAAGTGTGAAAGTCTCGGCATTAGTCTGTTTGAACAGATGACCGGGCAAGATCAAACCACTTTGATGGGTATGCCGATGATTCAGCTTTGTCATATCCTGCGTCAGTTGAATGTGTTAGTACCCTAGCTCAAATTCTGCTTAAGCCAATCCTTCCATGTTGAATGGTTGGCTTATTTGAGGGTTCCACCCTCCTTGTTCAAGCTTTTCCTGTCCATGATTCATGGCTAGCATTGCGCTATTATCAATTTCAAAACTTCCCACACTACTTCACTCCCATAACGCAGACTAAGGAATCTCCCCCAACTGATTTACAACTTGCTCTCACCTGCAACTCCATAGACAATAAGCATAAATTTATAGGTGCTTTATCTTATGTCCCAGCCTCTAGACGTGCTTGGCGGAATTACCGCCGAACAATTCCTTGCCGAATACTGGCAAAAAAAACCATTACTGGTTCGTAACGCTCTCCCTGAAATTGCAGGCCTTTTAGAACCTCATGATGTTATGGAACTGGCGCTAGATGAAAATGTCACTGCCCGCTTAATCAAGCAAAAAGATAAAGACCCAAATCAATGGTCAGTGAAGTCTTCACCTTTGATTAAAGCAGACTTTCAGAAGATGCCTAAGCTTTGGACTCTACTGGTTCAGGCCGTAGACCATTATTCATTTGATCTCGCTGAACTGTGGAAGAAATTTCCCTTCATTCCGCTGTGGCGTCGTGATGACATCATGGTGTCTTATGCGCCTAAAGGTGGATCTGTCGGCAAGCACTTCGATTTTTATGACGTGTTCCTGGTACAAGGTTATGGTCATCGCCGCTGGCAATTGGGACAAATGTGTGATGCAGATACTGACTTCGTTGCAGGACAACCTTTAAAATTACTTCCTGACATGGACGTGAATTTTGATGAGGTGCTTGCTCCCGGTGATCTACTATATGTACCGCCTGGTTTATCACACTACGGCGTAGCGGAAGATGACTGCCTGACTTTTTCTTTCGGTTTCCGCATGCCGAACGTGGCAGAAATGATGGATCGCGTCAGTGACAAATTCGCAGACGATCAGTTGCTTAAAAATCCATTAAAAGACATTCTGCGTGACAAGATCAGCCCGATTGGTCAAATTACCCAAAATGAGCTGGAGTATTTAAAAACTGAACTTTTGGCACAATTGCAAAATCCAGCTGTACTTGAGGATGCCCTGATGAGCCTGATGTCAGAAGCGAAATATCCGGAAAATATTCCAGAGGCGGAAGCCATTGGTACAGGTGATCTGGAAGAAGCTTTGGATCAGGGCTATTCACTCATGCTCGAGCCGGCATCTCGCCTGCTTTATACTGAAGCTGAAGGTGAGTTGCTATTTTGGGCAAATGGTGAAGGCATTTGTATCTCCGAAGTTTTTGCCCCAATTTTAAAACAATTGGCTGACGGCGGTTCGGTATTACTCGATGACAATTTATATGATCCAGATATTCTCGAAGACATTGTGAATTTGCTCAATGAATCTATTCTGATGCTGTTGCCTGCAGAAGATGAAGAATAAATAAAGCTACAAAATGGGGAAAATAATATTTTCCCCATTTTTATATTTTAAAAAATTTATATTTATTTCTTCTCAAGATCAGCAGAAAAAATAATTCACTCATTTTAATTTCTTCCAATTTTATAAAATGATGAAATAGCAACCGACATTTAAAAAGCAAAAAAAATTTAATTGCTTATTTCAGCTGAACAATCGCCTGAATGATGGTGCAACCCGGTTCAGAAGATAATTTAAACTCGCCGCCCATACGCTCCAAACGCATTTTCATACTGCGCATGCCAATACTTAATCCCTGTTGCACTACACTATCTGCATCAAAACCGACACCGTCATCTTCTATACTCAAAATAAACTGGTTTTCTCGAATATAGACCATCGCTATTTTTACCTGCCTGGCCTGACTATGTTTAATAATATTGATCAGGCTTTCTTCCAGTACCCGAATCAAGGTGAGACACTGTAAAGCACTCGGCACGGCTTGCCATTCCTGCGGAAAAATCCATTTAGAACGAATATCCAGTTCATCCATAAGCTGACTAAAACGATGCCTAACGGGTGCCACCCACAGTATGGGATTAACTGGAATTTTATTATCTGCAGATGAACCACTATCGATAATTTGCCTAAGGTCATCTCTTAGTAATTTAAGCATCGATAAAAATTGCTTGTTGGAAATATCATGCGTACTTTGATCCACTAAAATCATCGAGCGAACCAATGATGCGCCCAAACCATCATGTAAATCATGGGATAAATTGATTCTTTCTTGTAGCTTGACATTTTTAAGCTCTAATTGATGTTTTTCATTCAAACTGGAGCTTAAATCATTACTGACCTGCTGAACTTTCATTTCTAGCTGGGCATTAAATGTTTCAATTTTTTTAACATTACGTGCCAATCTTGAACCTAATATAATTACCATAAAAAAGGTGATAATCGGTCCGGTATAGGGAGATAATGGTCGAACATCCTTTACAACCACCTCTCCCGATAATAATAAAAGGTCGAATATCATAAAAATGACAATAGCGCTTAGGCAAATGGCTAAAAAGATATAATCTGTTCTTTTAGATTGAATTGCGTAATAACAGGCATATAGATAACCGATAATAAACAGTCCAACATAGATTAAAAATATCAGCGCAAAAACCCAATAAGCTGACTGCTGCGGGGTTAGAAAAATACCTGCAATAATCAGTCCCGTAATTCCCCAAACAACTGTCTCAACTTTAATAAAGCGCTTTTGGATAAACCTGAATGAATAAATACAGAAACTTACAACATAAAGAATAAAAAAAGCCAAATTGGCCTGTGCTGCAATTAGTGTATTTGGATAGGGAAATGTTTCTGTAGTCAACATATTGGAAATAAATAGCACCCATAACAAGGAACTTAAGGCAAACCATCCAAAAGTAGTTTCTTTTCGCCGCGATAACCAGATAACAAAACAGATCACCCCAAACGTAATGGATAAAATAAGATTAATTTGAAATAAAGTTCTGCGATTCCATATCTGACTTTGATATGACTCGTAATTGTTTTGTACATTATTAAAAGCAATCTGACCAATACCCGAAGACTGGAAAGCAAAGCCATTCACATAAATTAAAATTTCATTTTCGCCGCTGTTTAATCCCGATATTGGTAAAATCCAGTAACGCGGCATATTCCAGCTTTTTGACAGTGGTTCTTGTAAATGCTTATCTCTCCAGAGTAAATCACCATTCAAAAAGACTGCGCCGGCAGAATTAATATAATCAATTGAAAAAGCAATCGGCTCGGCAAGTCTAGCCTGATTCTGACAGGACCAGCTCCATTGAATTTTGTACCACGCTGCTCCGTTATAATTTTTCCAGCGTTTTTGCCACTGATCGGGTAAATTTACAGACTCCCAGCCCTGTCGGGGTAAAACTGTGACTGAACTGGTTTTGACAGTATCAATAGAATGAATGTGTACTGCACATTGTGCATTAATATTTTCAATTATTTCGGCAGAACTGACTTGACTCAGCAGGCTAAGAACAAGAATAAAAAAATAATGCACAATCAATGACTTCATAGAATCCCTAAGGATCTTGCTGCACTCACGGCCTTTGTTCTTTTGGTCACCGACAATTTACGGTATATGTGCTTGATATGACTTTCAACAGTATATTTAGAAACAAACAATTGTTCAGCGATTTCCCGGTTACTCATTCCTTGAGCGACCAGATTTAGAATCTCAGTTTCCCGGCTGGTTAACAGCTCCATATCTGCATCTATGATTTTCTGATCAGCTACTGCCGGTATAACCGCAGCTGATATCTGTTTCAAAATTTCTTGAGCAATAAAAGGGTCTATCGGCGCACCGCCACGTAAAATGCTACGAATGGATAACTTAACTTCAACATCATCACGTTCTTTCAGAACATAACCTGTCGCGCCTGCCTTGATTGCTGAAAATAAACTTTCCTGAGTACTCCAAGCCGATATCACCAAGATCATGGCATTGCTATCCTGTGCATGAAGCTTTTCAATCAGCTCTATGCCGTTACCGTCAGGCAGTCCCAAATCAACCAAAGCCAAAGAAACAGGTTGCTGCTCTATTTCTACAAAAGCCTGTTGCAAGTTTTTAGCAAAAATCAGCATATCTTTGCTATAGCCCAGTTCTGCCAATATCTTTTTTAATCGTTCTTGAATCAGCCCTTCATCTTCAACAATTAAAACTGGAACGGGTAAAATCGTTGCTAATTCTGACACACAGCACCCCCTATTATAACCGCCTACTATAGCGAAAAATACAAGCTAAACAATATCCCTAAAATCAGGTAATTTAATAACTTTTATATTAATAAACGATCAATTTTATTTACTATTACATTGTAATCAGCCAGTGTTAAGACCATAAAATACAAATTTTAAAGTTTCAATCGATGATTTAGCCATCAGTTATCCATTCAATATTCTGACTATCATACCAGGGTATAACTTACTTTAGTTTTTGCTTAAATTAATCAGATATAGGCCAAAAAAAACCGCTGTTTTAGCAGTTTCTTACTTCGGATGAGATTAGTGACCATATTGCTGGTTTAAGTATTTCACAATCTGTGCAGACTCAAACATTTTCACTCCGGTATTTGGATCAATTAAATAAGGAACCTGAATATCTCGCCCCATAATTTCAACGGTCTTTTCACGTTTACCACCCGCTAAGGGTTGATATTTTCCAGGTTTTAAACGCAATATTGCCGGCCCCATATCCTGCCAGCGCTCTTTAGCCACGTTATGATAAATATAAGGTAGCTCAAGCTCAGTTAACATTGCTCGTACCACACGGGTAAAAGGACTGGCTTCAAAACCCCATAACTCCAAAAGTTGCTCTGGTGCTGCACGATCTTTAATTTTCCGGTTAATCCAGACGCCGCATGCACCATTCACGATGGTGCCAGCTAAAGCCACGACAGGGATTTTGGGATAATGGGCAAATTTTTTCGGTGTGGTTCCCGTTCGGCCATAATGTTTAAATAAATGATTAATAATGGCTTGTGATTCATATATTTCTGTACCGGTATTTTCATCTACGAAAAATGGAAACTGTTTTTTTCCACCTTTTTCTTTGACAATTTTCCGGTATTTCTGGCCACCCTTAGGGCAAGGATAAACCTCATAATCCAGATTTAACAAGGTTAAAACCTCACGCACACGGCGACAAAATGGCGAACCCTCAAACTCATAAAGTTTCAGTGATTTTTCAGGCTGCTTGGGAAAAGCTGTACCGCTCACACCTCGTCCGCCTTCAGTCAAAGATGAAGCCAGCGCTTGTATCACTTTAATTTGATGATTCACCATTTTTATCCTTGTATCTCTGTCTTTATAAATCGACTAATTTTTCTTTTGCCACCACAATGCCGTTGTTATCGGCATAGATATAATCGCCAGAACTGACGCTTACACCACCAAAATACAAAGTTAAATCCACTTCGCCTATGCCTTTGCGATTACTTTTTTGCGGAATTGCAGCCAACGCATGTACACCCAGGTCCAGTTCGGCAATCGCATCGACATCACGTACACACCCGTAAATAATTACCCCATTCCAGTGATTTTTCACCGCTGATTCAGCAATCATATCGCCCATCAAGGCACAGCGCATAGATGCTCCACCATCCACCACAAGCACTTTACCAGTACCATCGGTTGCGAGCAGTTCTTTGACACGTGAATTATCTTCAAAACACTTTACAGTGACTGCCTGACCACCAAAACTTTTACGTGCACCATAGCTTTTAAAGAATTTTCCATCCATTGATGGGGTGACCACCTGAATTTCTTTTTCTGGATTGTCATCAAGTAAGTCACAGGTTACGAATGCTGGATTAGACACTTTTTATTTCCCTCGTTTGAAATTTTGTATGCGTAAATTATCATAAATTTCAAACTTTTCAGTCTGAGTTTGTGCAGCCTCGACCATAGTATGAGCTACTTGTACTGCTGTCACGGGCTTATATTTAAATGTATCAGGAACCCAATGCGAGAATTTTTGATACAATTTTTGCGCCATATCTTCTAAGGTGCGTTGTTCTGGTCGTTCACCGATTAATAGTGATGGGCGCAGAACAGATACATATTCCAGATTTAAGCCTTGGATATGCTGTTCCAGTTCACCTTTGACTTTATTGTAAAAAATTCTGGATTGTGCGTTTGCGCCCATGGTACTAATTAATAAATAGTGGGTCTGGGTCGATTCAAATAAATCAGCAAAATGTGCATTGATTTCATAATCAATATTATAAAAATTCTGTTTTGAACCGGCTTTTTTTAGTGTCGTGCCTAAACAGCTGAAGGCATGACTATAACCATTTACATCTTCATCGTTCAGTAACAGAAAATCCTGCAAGATAAATTGTTGTACTTTTTCCAGACTTTTAATCTGCTGATCTTCATGCCGAACCACAGCCGTTATTTTCTCACAGCTTTCAAGCTCATTGAGCTGTTTCAGCAATTCACGTCCCACTAGACCTGTTGCACCAATCACAATTACACTTTTAATTGATTTAGTCATTTTTTAATCGATCTCTATAGGTTTTACTAACGTAACAGTTTTTTTATACTTTTTATGCATCTAAAATGTTGCTGAATCAAGTCAAGACTTGACTTAACGCCATAGTTTAATCACAATATGGCACTTGTTTACGGGCTGGTGATAATTCTTCTGATGAAGGTTTTCAGTTGTAATTTCAGCCCGCCCAGACCAATCTAATTCAAGGAGTGCACGAGTGGCAAACTCTGCTCAAGCTAAAAAACGTGCTCGTCAAAACGTTAAAGCACGTAAACACAACGCAAGCTTACGTTCTATGGTTCGTACTTATCTTAAACGTACAGTAGCTGCAATCGCTGCTGGTGATTATGCTGCTGCTACAGAAGCATACAAAACTGCGGTTCCTGTAATTGACCGTATGGCTGATAAAGGTATCATCCATAAAAACAAAGCTGCTCGTCATAAGAGCCGTTTAAATGCACAAGTTAAAGCTTTAGCTAACTAAGTTGTTGCATTAAAAAAAGCCCTTTTAGGGCTTTTTTTACGTCTATAAAAAATTATTAGGTCTAAAAATAGCACCTTATAAAAACATAAGGCACTTCAAAACTTTTATTAAAAATTGTTTTTTAGGGTTACTTTATTCAGAAAGTAGTATCAAGATGACATTTTTTAAGAGCAATACTGTTTTATTTTATTTTTTCCAGGTTCTGAAACTCGCGAATCGACAACTCGTTCACTTGACCACGCCAAATCCATTTCAGTTTGGATTCTAAAAACACATCACCTTCAAACCAGACAAACAGGCCTTCCATCATTTTTGGCCAGTCTTCATGGCTAACGGTATTACGCCCAGAAATCACCGCAATAATGGCTGCCAAAATAGTATCGTGACTTACAGCCAGACTTAAACCAAAATGATCTTGCGGATGAGTGTTATAAATCAGCTCCAGCACATCGACTACACCAGTAATCGGATGTTTCATTCCAGGCAAGGCATTATTGACAAAACTGTTAATAAAACCCAAAGCACCTTGTTTCTGAAAATAAGGCCCCGCCTGTTTAATATCAAGCACAAAACTTCCCGGCTCAACCAGTAAACCTTGCTGGACAATTTCAATATGATGGGTATTTTGTACCAGCGTACTCGAATCGGCACCCTGTATCATTAAAGCAGCAGTATCGACACAGCGTTGAATCGGACTTGAAATACAGTGCTGGATGCTACGATCCGTATTATCAATTAAATAGTTACCCCATGCCTGGGCAAGCTCACGGCCTTGTTCAGTTAACTGCAAATCATAGCCTGCCAAACCCTGCCCTGTAACGACCTCGCGAATAGAATGGCGGGTAAACAGAGTGACAGGTGTTTTAGCATCAGGCAATAAATCAATCGCCTTCAGCATACTTATAGGGAGTAAATCTAACGCCATGAAGCAGCCAAAATTAAACATGGGTACATAGCATACTATAGCATGTTAATGCATCAGCTCAATGTATGTTCGCCATAAGTCCTAGGGCCTGGAATGCCAAATTTTTCATCTCGATATTACGAAATGCGATAAAACCACCATTCAGTAAACTCTCGCGCTGATTATATACAAAGGGTCTGCCTTTAAAATCTACCAGCCCGCCACCGATGCGTTCAATCAGGCATTGCCCTGCACTGGTATCCCACTCACTGGTCGGATGAAAGCGTGGGTAAATATCCACTTTACCTTCCAGCATCATGCAGAACTTATAGGCACTGCCCGCCCTAAACTCTACAATATCCACCTGCTGTTTCAGGATGTCCAGATATTCAGCATATTTAGGTTTGTTCTGACTACTTTGACTTAAACCGACCTGAACAGTTTCAGATGGCAGATCATCAACATATTGCAGCCATTGCCCCGTTGCAATTTCTAATTTTAAAGGCAGGCCATGTTTGGGACAAAAATATATCGTTTGTTCACCAGGGATGGCTAATACAGCGAAGGTGGTATGCACCCCCTCAACCAGACTCAAATTAATGGTAAATTCAGGACGTTTATGCAGAAATTCCTTGGTACCATCCAAAGGGTCAAGCAACCAGAATTTTTGCCATTGCTCACGCTCGGTATATTCACCTTCTTCAGACAACAACGAGATGTTCGGAAAAATTTTGTGTAATGCGGTCGTGATAAACTCATTAACCCGATAATCTGCCTGGGTTACGGGTGATTGATCATTTTTGTGCTCAACATCAAAAGTTTCACCTGCACAATAGGCTTGATATTCTGCTCGCAAAATTTCACATGCCTGTGTCACAATGGGAACTAACTGTAAAATCAGAGCATCTTGCGGTGCCGTAGTTGCATTAAACATAGATTACCTTCATATGCCGAATTCCTCAGAAAAACCCACCATCATCTTTGATATGGGCTGACTAATTCATAAGTTATTATTTTAATTAAAATTAATTAAACTAAAAATAATTACTTATTTTTTATGTACACACATTTGTACACTTTGAAAAATATGCTATGTACATTATAGCTTTATATGACAATAAGGATTAAAAATGAAAACATACCTGTACTCTCACATTGAACACTGCATAAAATTTGCCGAGCCATGGAATAAAAAATCAGGTTAGTCGGTATTGAGTATATTTTAATCAAAAAGGTTATTGATGTAGTTATAATTTACTTGTTTTTTTTCTGTTTTTAATTAAAATCAAATTACATACCTAATTTGGATTAATTTATGCTTATAACCAAAACTGATGCTGAAAAATTATTATCTCCTTATTCTGATCGAATATTGAATGTGTTTGATTTGGCATGGCAAGACTGGTTGAAGCGTATTAAAGAAAATCCATCGTGTTGTAAGCGAGGTAGATCAAATTTTATTTGGGATCAAATTATTCATCACTCAAAAAATGAATTTGGATTTGAGCCAGACCATAAATTCGCTATCTTTCCTTACAACAACAATCAGACATATAACTTTATCGTTGAACAGAAATTAGTGTTCAGGATTAAGAAAGGTAAAAACTCTAGAAAATCTAGCAATATACCGACAAACATGTCTAAGGGTTTCCATGATCCGAATGAATCATTGCCTGAAATTGGATTATTACCAAGAATTGAAATTCAATATGAGTTAGACAAGTTTGAATCCTCAATAATTGATGTAGTAGCTGTTGCACGAAATAAAGATGTTGTCATTTGGCAGGCGAGTTTAAAATATCGTGCAAATGATGAATTACCTATTTTCCCAACTATTCCTGTTAACCCACAATCCCCTAATTCAACTGCAGCATTGTCTGTTAAGAAAAGGGTTAAGCTTAAATCAGCTAAAGCTGAGAAAGAGCAGAAAAAAATCGTAGGTGAATAAAATGCCTTTTAATGCAGATCTACTAATATTAGCTAGACAATCCAGAGGACTAAGTCAATCTGAATTAGCTGATAACTGCAAGTTGTCACAGGCTATGATTTCCAAACTCGAAGGACGTTTGGTTTCTGAACCATCGATGGATGTGTTATCAAAATTATCCAATATTCTAAATTATCCAACTGATTTCTTTTACGAACCAGATCGCCTGTATGGATTACCAGCAAGTGTTCATGCTGGTGCTATGTATCGCAGAAAGGCCAGTGTAACCAAGAAATCTAGGGAAAAATTAGAAGCTATCCTGAATATTCGTATTCTTCATTTAAAGAGGCTTTTAAGATCAATTGATTTAGATTTTGACTTACCCTTATTAGAACTCGATCCTGATGAATATACTCCCGAGGAAATAGCTGCCAAGGTTCGACAAGCTTGGTTGATTCCTAAAGGGCCATTACACAACCTAATGGAGTATGTTGAGCGCGCAGGTTGCATGGTTTTCTTATGTGACTTTGATGAATTATCGGTTGATGGTGTAACAATGAGATCACCAGATCTGCCTCCTTGCATTTTTTTAAATAAGAGTTTACCTGGTTGTCGACAAAGATTTACCCTTGCTCATGAGTTGGGGCATATTATTATGCATAGAATTCCAACGGGTGATGATATGGAAACTGAAGCAAATAAGTTTGCGAGTTCCTTATTAATGCCAGCTGAAGATATTCGGCCTTATGTACAAGGTAAATTAACAATTAGTAAATTAGCGCAACTTAAACCGTTATGGTTGTCTTCAATGGGTTCAATTCTATATAGAGCTGGTGATATTGGCGCAATAAGTCCCCATCAACAAAAATATCTATGGATTGAGATGAATAAATTTGGCTACAAAACCAGGGAGCCATCTCAAATAGATATTAAAGTGGAGATACCTACAAATGTTACAGAGATTATCAATCTACATACTCAAGATTTAGAATATAGTCCTACTGATATGCAGTATTTATTAAAATCTAGCAATGATGATCTTTATCATATGTATGGTCTAGGAAAGAATCCAAAACGGCCAAGTTTAAGACTATTAGATGCCGTTTAATATTCACTAAAAGCCCTCACTTGAGGGCTTTTTCTTCTGGCCAACTTTCACTTAACCTCATTGCATCAATTGCGTGGCCATCTGCTTTTTCTGCCATGCTTCGATATTCTGCTGTGCAAGCTTCGAGTAACTCATTGTTGGTAATGGTGTACTCAACGATGGTTTGATGGGAAGCTGTGGACAAACGTTTGTTGGCTTCACTGAGTTGCTTTGACAACCCACTAGCAGCCAAGTCAGCACTACGAGCGGCAGCATTCGCATCTTGTATTTTTTTAATCGCATTTTGTTCTACCTCAATATATTTATCTGACCAGGCTTTTTCAGTGATGGCTTTCTGTTCTTGGGCTTTTACTATCGAATCTCGATAAGGCTTAATTGCTTTAGCCACATGTGTATCGCATGCGGTTTCAGCTTTGCGTAAATCGCCAGCCAAACTATTCACATGCCATGTTTGAAAAAATAAGCCCAACAAAAGAACGATAATCAAAGTCCAGCGCTTGTTATTCCAAATCCATAAAAGTATTGGCATTAGAATTCCTCCACTGGCAGTAAATCAACGGTTTTACCAGCTAAACTGTGATTACAATCAGATAAGAATTGAATCTTCCCGTCGGTGATAAATGAGTGACATTGGCTTGGATGACCTTGATTTACCATCAATGATGGGGTGAATGTTGGAGCATCTAAATTCCCATTAAAACCCCATCGGATGCGATGCTGCTCACCAACATGGATAGGATGTAAGGTTTTACATCCTGGGCACTCAATGAAATAGATACCATTTGATTCAAGCAAAACATTACTTACTTTTTTAAACTCATTCATTATTGTGCCCCCATACATTTTTGATAACGATCAACTTGCCGGGTCCAAACGCCATAGCAATTGTTGGATCGTACTGAGCAGTCTTTACCGGCGACATATTTCCACTTCAGCAGTGATTGGCACGCCTGGACATAATTGCCCTGCTTTAGATTGCGAAGCATTGATGAGGTATTCCAAGCGGTGATGCCGAACTGATAAACAAAGTCGTTATACAAGTCATATTCAACCTGTGAAACTTTCACGCCATGCAGCGATTTGTTGAATGCTGGTGCATTCTTTTCGATATGGCATTTAAGTTGCTGAAGTGCTTTTTCTTTAGAAATAGCCGGATCTTTTAGTGTGACTTTCTTACCATCACAGTAGACAGTAGTGCCATTGCCAATTGTTGGTACATCGCCTTTCACTGGAATTATGGGTTTTGGTGTATACCCCTCTTTAATTGCGGTTGCCTGAACTTGTTCAGTACTAACCCCAGATATAAAAAAACTACCTAATGAGGCGGTTAAAGCTGTACCAATAACAAAGTATTTAGTCTTGGACATTACATTCACCATTCAATTTTCGCTTTGTCAGCTCATGAATCTCTTTTTCACGCTGATTCCGCTGCCATGAAAAATACACATTGATAAGCAAACCAAGTACTGCAACCCCAATACCAATCCAACCCATCCAATCAATGCCCATAAAAAAACCGGCTGCACTTGCCGCACCGCCGGTTACTGTTGCTTTTGATCCTAAAGCTGCTGCAGATGTTTCCGCTACTGCTGCGGTGGTTTCAGCCATTGCGCCCCCTAATTTTTGGCAATAAAAAAGCACCCGAAGGTGCTTAAAGCTAAATATGTAGATAATCAATAACCGACCATTCTTGATGCGTAAGCTGACCACTGATTTGCTGTTTGATACGCAGAGAGACTTGAGGCAGGAACCTTAATGATTAAGTTTGGATGGGTCGCTTCAAACACATTTGCACCAATTGCAGGCGGTTCTAATGACATCATTATAACTTCTTGTAGCATCGAGCAATCGGAAAATGCAGAACCCTTAATTTCTGCCACGGAAGAGGGTATTTCAACTGATTGAATTTTTACCCATGACATGAACGCCAGAACACCGATGCTGATGAGTGAGCTCGGTAATGATAAATATTGGGAATTTCTCCAATTAATAAATGCACCTTCATTAATAGAATCAACGCCAAATTCAATATTTAATCCAGTTGCCATTTTAAAAATATTGGAATCATTACTATTACCTGCAAATGCGTAGTTATTTATGGGCCCAGCTAAACCAGTTAATGTAATTACCCCAATATTTTTCGGGAAATCATTTAACGTCCCTCCAAATTGAATTACGCCACCTCCTATAACCTCTGATGGTGCAAAAAGCTCAATCGTTTTTAGAGCCCCCTCCTTTTCTGCCGCTACTGTGATTTTTTCGCCACCTGTATAGCTAGATGAAAAAGGAACAATGAAGTCCCCATTTTGATCTGCAACTCCTGTATATATTGTCATTATTCATCTACCTCAATTGTGATTGTCGCTCCAGCTGGCGCTTTACCGCTAATGCTCGAGCCATCAAATTTCATGTTTGCTTTAAGTGATTCATCTATACTCACGGAAATATTTGCAACTGGAACTGTATTGCCAGTAACCTTGTCTTTAAGCGCGGTTGCGGTTAGAAGAAGGCTGACCGATTCAATAAAAAATGAATGCTCAAACTTCTGATATGATTCATATCCATCTCGTACAGACCAGAGTTTTAATTTATGCGGTTTATTTGGTTTTAATACAGATGCAAGAATTGTCACGGTATTTGCAGAAATATTTGACCGAGAATCTAAAATCACATTTTCACAAACCAATTCATATGAATAAGTCACCCCATCTTCTACAGTCACATCACCATCATACCAACCAAGGATTACTCCGCCAGTTTGTTGCGCTCGGTTTCGATGTACCCAGGTCAATACAATATTGTTGGTTACGATCAGTGTCTCTGGAAAATAAACGTCATTGATTTTC
This sequence comes from Acinetobacter uliginosus, assembly GCF_044130295.1. Taxonomy (NCBI): domain Bacteria; kingdom Pseudomonadati; phylum Pseudomonadota; class Gammaproteobacteria; order Moraxellales; family Moraxellaceae; genus Acinetobacter; species Acinetobacter uliginosus. The sequence goes on from NZ_JBIQOC010000003.1 coordinate 25,582, forward strand.
ACATTCGCCGGTGGATAAGGACGAATTGCACGTGCTTTCATTTCAACAGAATGTGAACCTTTTAGCTCAAGCACACCAGAAGGCGTGGTTGTCAGTGCAGATACTAGAACTTTTTCACCTGCTACGTATTCAGTTGCATCATAAGCAACATCAGTCCCACAGAAATAAAGCTTTAAATCAAAATCCCAGTCTTGTGGTTGCGTATCCAGTGCACCACGCTTGACAGACATAACACCTGTTTCTGGGTCAATACCCTGAAAAACCATCCACTCGAAATATCCTGTAAGCCATTCTTTCCCGCACTGAATAAGCGTGCCAACTGGAAAATTAGCAATTTTTTTCCAGTTCTTTACAGTAAAACTTGTCGCTGTTCTTGAGATGAATTGATCTGAGTCAGCGGTTTCTGAATATTGAATTGATCCAGCACGAACCCACTCGTCATAGTTATTTGTCATCATCACAGCATAAAGTGAATTTGACTGCGGTCGTTCCGCTACAACCCCAACCAGACCAAAGTTACTTTCATATGCTAGCTCATCTTCAACCTGACGTTGACCAAGTGCCATGACAGCCAAATAGTAGGGCATCTCAAAAGGCTCATAGTGGATGGGTTGTGGTGGTAAAGGTTTTTCAATCGGATCATCTGCAACAATCGTTGTATTCATCATTCCAGTTGATGGAACGACTTCAACCCACTCAATAGAAACTTCATTGGAGGTTGGGCCACCAAGTTTGATGCTCATGATTCGAACTAAGATTGTCCCAGTCCAGCGCTTAGACCAAGGTAATCGGATCAAGTCATAACGATTCCATTTCCGTGCTTCACGCCATCCTGTTGTGAAAGAACCTTTTAAAACACCTGTAGAGAGTATTTTAAGTTTCCAGTTCGCCACAATTTCAGCATTTCGCATGTTCATGAAATATGGAAAATCGACTGTTTCAGCATTGACTCTGCCAAGTGTTTGAATCAGCCCGCTTTCAGAAATTGAAAATGATGAATTTTTGATGTTTTTACGATCATAGTAATTAACGTTGACCTGGTTAATCACCTCATCAGCATTAGTAATTTCATACTGCATACTGCCTTTTTTGATCTTGCTTTCTGCGATCGTGTGAATTTCATCTTCTTCAAACCAGTCATCACGGAATAATACCATCTCATAAAGACCAGTTTGACGGTTCACACGAATACCAGCTTCTATGTGATAGCAAAGTTCATTAATTGCATCGATACATGACTTCTCAGTAATAGACCAAGATACACCCAAACCTTCATCAAAAATTTGATCAGCCGCTTTGATAAAATTATCATCATTTACAGAGGATTCAGGCTTATTCATCGCTGTATCATCCGTAAGGATTTCACGGATCTTATGAATCGGGTTTATGTCAGGATACTCATTATTAGCGATATAGCCAAAAGGGTAACTTTCTATAGTTACATATTCGATAAATGCTGATACTGAATTGAAGGCAGAAACTGTGAAAATAAATTCAAAGTGTCCAGCCTCAATAACATATTCGTAAGTTAACTCATTTCTACTCTTAATTTTTTTTTCGTAACTCAGAATATTACCAATAATAGTGACTGATTCACTTCCAATACGTGACGTCTCGATTATGATTTTGATTTTAGAGATTGGGGAGAAATCAAGTTTATAGCCGACCTTTATCTTTTCCTCCTCATCATTGATGCTGGTGGTAGCACCCCCCATACTAATTGCTACTCTTGACTGCTCAAACTCCAATGATTGCTCATTACGCACAACACTATAATTAACTTCATTATTTCCTGTAGTTACTCCAGTTTTGTAAGTAAAAATTGCATTGTGAATTTTTGACTGAGTGGTGTTTGAAATTATTTGACGACTTCCAATCTCACAAACTACAGCCCCATCCCCCCGCACTTCATACCACTGCCTACGACCATCATTGCGAATGCGTGTACGTTTAGGCCACAGCAGCATTTCTTTCATGTAGCCTGAGTTGCCGACGTAAAAAGCGTTGTTATACGGCATTAATGTGTTAAAAACACCACCAGCCAAACCATCCAATTTTACTGAACCAAGTCCAGTAAAAGCCAAATATGATTGATATGGATAAGCTGAAGCCCGAAGCCCAATAGATTCCATATAATCTTTATAAAAGGGTAAAACATCTTGGTTATCGGTGCCGTACTGCACATGAACCACACCAGCTACACCACCTTCATTTTCACCAAACAAACTCGGTGAATTGATAACACCTTGCGCTAAAGCATTGCTATTTTCATCAACAAAAGGTGATAACCAGCCGCGCTTATCGAAGTTAATGCCGAGCATTTTTTCAATCGGATTACCGATGAATAAAAGGAGGTTTGTGAAATATCGATAACCTGTGACTTGACTACTACTTCCGCCCATTACTCACCCCTAATCCATTTTTTCAATACCATCACACAGTCAATAAAAACAAGTGCTTCAATTTCACTGTCAGCATTTACGACAGCATCAACCGCGCACACTATTAAGTTCAAAAGAAAGTCACAGCGCAGCATGTTAATAACTTGCTGTACCATTGCATCATTAGATTTTTCGACGATTTCCAAGTCGATGCCGTTTGCTAAAAAATCCTGCCAATCCCAACCTTGAGACAAAAAAAATGCCCGCGATCCGCGAGCACACATTTTTGCTTTCCGTATATCCGACATATAAATTTTCACTTGCCACCTTTCGATTTGATTGGTGTTGTGGACTGCCCCCAAAGATGCGTGATATTTCCGTACATATGAGGGCTGCCAGCAATGTCGCTAAATGAAGTGCCCTCATCGGCAATAGTCCCGTCTAACTGGTTTGCAGATTGGCGGTTTTTCTTCTGCATTTTTCGCATTTGCACGTAGTTGTAGATACCAACAATAACGGCAAGCACAGCAGCAATAATTAATCCAACGCCCATTACATCACCTATTTAATTAATTGATTCATCACTGGGTTTTCACTCGGCATATATGGATGCCCAGCAAATCGGGCAGCGTTATCAAATTTTGTATGGCAAGTATTCAGAGATTGATCACACCCGGGTGCCAGCTGAATCACATCACCAACTTTCACACCAACATGCTCGCGGTACAAAGTGACCGTATTTGCTGTATTGCCGACAATGAACGTATAGACACCCAATTTTTTAAACAGCCCTCGGTTGAGATAACCTGCAGCATAGGTTTTAGTTTCCATCACCGGATCACCATCTGTATAAGTTGGCTGTCCATTTACATCTAAAACAGGTTGCCCTTGTTCATCCAGAACAGGCACCTGCTCAAAGACCAGATTGCCTTCTGCATCTTCGACTTGAGTTGGATTTACCATGAATGTGATTGTCAAACCATTGATTGCTGTCACAGTCACATCGAATGTCCAGTCTTCAAATTTCAATCCACACCAGCGGTCATAAATTGAATTCGGACAGGTCTTTTGGAATTTGCGTGTCAGGATGGTCCGGTTTAAATAGGACTCACCGGTTGAGCAAACCAAAGTCATTGTGTCTTCTGAATCATTGAATTTCGGCTGAGTCACGCGCCCCATAAACAAAACTAGTGTTTCATTCTGTTCAAGTTCAAGGATGGTGAGATAAACAGACTCAAAATAAATCTTGTTTAAGAAGATACTGGTAAAACTATCGCCGGTTGCATTCTTAAAGTCACCTTGTGGAAAGGTGACTTCAATCTCGCACTTATCAATGTCTGCATCCTCAATAGCATCCCGATCTAAGCCAGGGACTTTCTTGTAGGTGATGCCGTTGTGCGTGACATCTTTACGATGGTTGGTGAAGTACCAGGCTTTATCCCCGTGCTTGAATTGATAAAGCTCTACACGAATATCCATTAACTTTCTAACTCCAGAATTGGCACCGTAACCTGACTAATACCTGCGCCTAAAAATTGAAATTCCATCTGATCAGCATCAAAGCGGTAAAGCCCCATATAGCAAATCGCCTGAAGGTCGTTGCGATGAGCATTAATTGAGGGTGAAACCGTTAATGAACCACCGGTTCGTGCAGTGATTTCATGCGCTGTCCAGGTGCCATCCTTGCGCTTCACTGCAATGTAATTCCGATTGGCTTCAACTAAGTACTTGGTATTTGTGCTGAGTGAAGTTGTGATATTACCGGTGTTTAAGATATTCAAATGCTGCTCATATAGCGGCAACCAGAACGGCCGATAACGGCCACCACGCCGAAACAGGAATCGTCTAAACTCCTGAAACTCATCCCAACTTCTAATCAGCGATTTAAACGGTTTGGACTGTTTTACCTTGGCGTGATGAGTAAATGACTGAAAGCCACCAACATCGTTATCAACTACGTTTTGATGCTGGCTCATCGTGATTTCGATAGAGTCGCCATCGAGTAGCAACGGTTTAAAGTAAATATCGTTGCCTTTGTACTGGTCCGGAATATCACCTGAATGTTCTGGCAAATCCTCAGCCAGTACACGAAAGACCATTGAAGCATTGGACCAGAACCCACCAGCATTGATTGAAGCATCGCCATCAATGATGCAGATCCGCAATGGCATCATCACCGCATTGGTTGCGGTGATATTTTCTGCCAACCGGAAGCCATCTTGGTATTCAGTGATTAATGGCTGAATAACCTCATCGGTTTCTGGATCTCGAATTTCTTCTTGGATAATGATGTAGCGACCACGTTCAGTAATCTCGACAACCTGACCACCTTCCTTGCTCTCAATAAAAGCAAAACCGACTCTAAGGTCGGCTATGGTGCTGGTTGTATCGAGAATGATGTAGTCATCATCCACCATATCAGGAATGACACGTTTGACCTGTCGCAGTGGAATACCCCACTGTTTTCGCAGATTGGCGGACAGCATGTGAAACATATCACCCATGGCTTTACGCATCTGAGTGTAGTTAAAGCTCAGAACTTGACGACATGTGTCACGCAGCGGATAACGCTCTTCACTACCATCATCTGATTCATGAACTTCAGTCATCCATTCCAGGCGCTCAGTTGAACTCAATAGAGGGCAATTTGTTAATACATGGACTTCGCCATATTGTTCAGTTTGTATTTTCATTTTGTCCTCAAATTTTAGGCATTAAAACCGACCTCGTATTGGGTGAACTTACATTTTCCAAATATATGTACAGATAATTACTGTAAGTAGGATTGCTAAAAATCGCCATGCTTGCATTTTTCGTAACTCCATTAGACACCAATTCACCAATTTGATAAAATCTTCCATACGAAATATGTTTTCCTCTTTGCTTCGCAGTTGAGTGGAATTAAAAACCTCAGTGCTTCCAACACTGGGGTTTTTGCTTTTCTGAACTTTAATAAATTCTTCTATTAAAGGTCAGGCGGAAATGCTTCCGTTTAGTTGTTTGTAATTTTGTAAAAACTGGTTGTGTTTAGACACCGGCCCGGTTTCCAGTTGACGTAAAAAAACCACCGTGAACGATGGTCTTTAATTTCTCTCTTATACGTATGATTCCAAATAAAAATCCACTCTATTGAGTGGGCTTACATTTTGCTTTTATTTCGCTTCCAGTGGTACATGATTATCTTCTCACCTTCTTTGCCATACATTTGGTTCATCATATCCTCACGATCATCAAAGATAGCAACACGAACATTACTCTCAATTGGCTGAGGATTGACAGACTGCGCTCTAATACTCGCCTGAGCCACCTTCTCAGCCTGAATCGTTCCACCGTTGTTAATGGCGTTAAGCGTGTTAATGCCGACACGTTTGGTGGCTTCGGCATTTAAAACATACTCTTGGCCATGCACTACACCTGCAACATCAGATGTGCCGTAGTTGCCTGTGTAGCCGCCGGATTTGAAGCCCGCAGGCTCTTGTGTGCTACTTAGCATTGCTATTATTGATGCGCCTTGAGCCATTGCTCCAGCAATCATAGGAATGTTTTGAGGGAAGCCAATTTCTGAGGCTTTAGCGATGTTTGTAACCATGGAAATTGCTGCTTGTGCTGCTGCAAATCCTCTAGAGATTGAATACATCACTTGATAGCCCCTAGATTGTTCGCCACCCATAGCCTTAAACATTGTAGCCATTGAGTTTGTTATGTCCTCCCCATATGACGCCTGAAGTTGCATAGATGACATTTGATAATCTGTTTCAATGCTATTCATTCGATCATGATGAGCCCGCCATGCCTCCTCACGAAGAGCGGCTATCTGATTTAGATCAGCTGCCGGATCTTGTGCTTTTTGATCAATGTTAGACATCTGAGAATCGAATAATTCTTGAGATTGACCATAGCGACTGAAACGTGTCTGCTCTAATTGCCATTGGCTACTTGTACCATTCATATCAGCCTCAGTTTGACCCCAGTTTTGAATGGCGCTATTTAGCCTTTTTCGAATTTCCTCCTGCTTTTGAAGTCGAAGCATCTGTTGCTTAAAATTGCGCTCTTCCACGTCATTAATCTCAATGAGTCGCATATACTCAATTCGATAGCGCTCCTCCATCGCTGCAGTTTCAGTCATAAACTGCTCCCGCATCTGAAACATGCGCTGTTCTTTAGCCAACTTAACCAAAGCGATTTCTTGCTGAAGTTGTTTCCCTAGGTGTTGAACTGCCTGTTCGCGCTGTTTTTTTGTCAACTCAAGATCATGACTAGCTTCAAATTGACGAGCAGCATAACTATCCTGCAATAGCTGCTCTTCAGTTTTAAGATAATCGGAAAATGAATCAGCCTTGGTTTTCAAAGAATGCTTGGCTATTGCAATATCATTTGCAGCAATTGATTCATATTCATCAATAATTTGCTTTTTTCGCTCAGGAGAGAAATTAGCTTTTTCAATTTCTTCTTTCTTTTGCTGCAACTCAAGGTTGATGCGTTTTACCTTATCAGCAACATCGAGCTCAATGGATTTTCGCGCTTCTGCTTGTTGCTCATAAAGACGGATTGAATCCTCAAGCAGACGGTCAAACTCTTTTGAAGTAACATCACTAGAAATACCCAATGAGCCTGCGGTATAACCCTTAACATTTTTCAAATAAGCTTGAGTTTCTTTAAACCCGTATGCCTTTCCACTCTGTACATTACCTTCACCAGCATTGTAGGCCATGATTGCTTTATCAATGTCACCACCAAACATTTTAAGCAGCTTGCTTAAATACTTTGCAGCACCTTCGGAACTTGATGCCATATCAGCAACATTGACGTTAAAACGCTTTGCGGTATCAGGCATAAACTGGAATGAACCTTGTGCACCTGCAGGTGATGTTAAAAGTTTTCCGTTGCGGTATGTATCGCCACGGCTTTCCTGCATCTGAATGCCAGATAACAGCCCTTTAGGTAACCCATATTGTGACTCCAATCCACCAAAATTGTACTTAGCGGCATTCGCTTGTACTTTTGCATTAACTTTTAAAACTTGCTGCTGCTTCTCGAGTGCTTTAGTTTGATCTTTTGCTGCTTGAGATATTTTTTCTTCAAGGTTTTGGCGTTTTTGCAAAACTAAAAACTGTTCTTGAGCAATTTTTAGCTGCTCTGTACCTAGAGCCTTATCGGTTGGTAGTTTATTTGCCTCCTTGAACTTTTCGACAAAATCAGCCCATTTCGTTCCCCATACATCAGCACTCGCGCCAATATTATTAATCCAGAGTTTGTTTTTATTATTTTCGCTTGTTGCTGTGGACAGAAGTGCTTTTAATTTTTCATCCAAATTTGCAACACCAACGGCTTGATCTTTTAAGTCGCCAGTGGTTTTTTTAGCAGCAGATGCTAGTGCCTTTTGGGCAGCCTCAGCTTCTTTCATTTTTGTATTACTGGAATCGTATCCATTAATTAAACTGCGAACTTTATTTAATTGATCGATATTTAGGATGTTTAAAGCCTTAATAGACTCGTAATACTCATTACTAGAAATCTTACCTAGTGAGAACTGAGAGTGTAATTTACTCCAGGTATTGATCTTTTCATCCGAGACCGGTAGAGCCTGCATGAATGATGTTAAATCAGAGGACGCTACTCTAAATTTAAGACTTAAATCTTCTACCTGATCTGACAATGCCTTAGTTTCATTATCCCGTTGAAGTGTATTCAGTGCTCGATACTTCACTACCAAGTCATCAACCGATTGACCTTGGATATCAATTGAAGCGGTGGCTTTTTCTGCATTATCACGCATCAATATGTAGCCAGCTGCAACCGTTGCCAGCGTCAATCCAATCCCTGCAGGGCCACCCAAAAATCCAAGTAATCCAGCACTAGCTCTGGACATATTTACAGTTGATCCAAAAGCCGCTTTTTCTGCTGCTTCTTGGCGAATAATAGCCTGAGTGACTGCATCGGTAGCCATTTTATACTTGGTTGCTGCAGCTGTAGCTCCGAACTTAGCTTGTGTGGCTGCTGCTGTAGCTTGGGTTAATGCAAGATGTGCTTTTGCATCATTTACAGCTGCTGTAGCAAGCTTAGCCTCTTCAATTGCTTGTGCTTGGGTTGCTGCTCGTTGAGTCAAAGTTGCGGCAATATCGGCTTTAACTGCCACTGTTTTAGTGGCAATCGCAGTTGTGACATAACCGATACCCAAAACAATCGCACCATCAGCAATAAGGTTAAGGTTTTCTGCCAGAACTTTAATTGACCCAGCTAGAACAGTTGCAGCACCAGAACCAGATGCAGCCTCACCTGTAAATTTTGTTACGCTGTCGCTTAAAACTGTAAGTGACTGCCCGATGGTAACATCGGTTTTATTAAACAGCTCATCAACACTATCACCAGCTTTTAAAAGGGCCTTAGTAATGACTTCGCCTGTTAATTTCCCATCAAGCATCATTTGGCGCAGCTCACCGCGTGTAACACCTAGGCCTTTAGCCATCGCGCTAAGCAAACCACCAGCACCATCAACAAGTGCGTTATATTCCTCACCACGTAGGATATTCCCATCAAGAGCCTGACCGTACTGGAATAAAGCTCCTGCTGCTGACTCTGTGGTTGATCCGCTGATTGCCACAGCCTTAGAAGTAATTTCAGTTAATCGTGCTGTTTGTGCTTGGGTTAAATTTAAGGTTTTTGCATTTGACATGTACTTGGAATACACATCATTCACAGCACCCCATGAAGATGCAGATTTTTGTGCAATAGCAAAGGTATCTTGCATCGCTTGATTGAGTTCTTCTTGTGAGTTGGTAACAAGCTTCAACTTATTATTGATGCCCGTGTAGGTGTCAATTTTATTAATGGCTGCACTAATTGTCACAATACCAGCCATGTACCCAGCCAGTTGGCGAGTCGCTACAGACATTGAATCCATTGATTTAGTGGCGAAATCACCCTTCTTCTCAATGCTTTCCAATTCATTCGCTAAAGCATGTGCATTTCGTTCGGCATTGCGCGAATCAATAACAATTCGTAATACAGATTCTTGAGCCATTTCACTTTCCTACAGGCATAAAAAAGCCCGCGATATGCGAGCTATGAATTTTGAGTATTAAAAACCCCACCGTAGTGGGTTTGGTTAGTTGTTGGTTGCCTACTTGATAGCTTTTACTTGTGCATCAAATCTTTTTAGAGCATGAAATGCTTTGCTATCAACAGCTCCATCAATAATAGCCACTTCAAGAGGTCCATTACTGGTTGAAACTTTCATCCAAGTTCTTTTTGAATTTAATATTTTTTCCAAAACACTGTAATCAGCAACTATAGATTTTCTTGAAATCTTTGCATTTGCCAGGCGATCAAAATCAGTCAATCCAATTCCATTAAGTTGAATAATTTCGCCATCAATATTAAATGCAACAGAGTTAATGCTTGTTATTTCATTTAAAACTTGAACTGTAAATCCAACAGTATGAGGGTGTTTTTCAACCCATGTTGCACCAAGCATAGGGCATATCATAGATTTACAGGCGGCACCATGAGCTGAAATACCAACAGATCTACTCCCATCAAAATTACTAACCGAAGTTTTTGCCCCACTTCCAGATGTTGTTGAGCACCCAACTAAACTAATAAGCATAAAAACTAGAAAAATGTTTTTCACATGTAACCCCAAATTATTAATTTAGAACAGGATACTTTATTCTGGTTAAAAAGAAACCTCCCGAAGGAGGCTTACTTTTAGAAGTTGTATCGAAGGCCAGCTTTGTAGGTTATGCCATCAGTATCTCCAACAACATCACCGCGTCCAGACCAGCAAACATACATTGAGCAACCTACATTTTCAGTTCTATCCCATAACCATTTATAACCAACACCACCATAAAGATCAAAATTAGGAGTAAATGAATAACCTGCTTCCAATCCAACTGGTAAAGTTAAGAACTCCAAATCAATTTTTGTTTCCTTGGTCTCACCCCAACCATAACCTAGCGCAGCTGTACCCATTAAATAAACATTGTTTTGCTTTAAAAATTTGTATTGAACGCCAGTGGACATTTCGTTGTATTTAACCTGGCTTTCATTCTGATGCTCATATTTTTCATAAACACCAAAATCACCCCAAGAATATGAAGCACCTAACTCAAAGCCATTTAATTTTTGCTTGCCCTCATATTCTGGCTTTGCATTTTGGCCAGAATATCCAGCAAATAAAGAAATACCGATAAGATTGGTATTTCTTTTGGATTTAGATTGGTTTTGAGGTTGGCTTTTCTGAGAAATGCTAGACCCTTCGTAATACTGACGATCAATCTTTGCACCCATAGGCAGCGGTTCACCTGGTTGAAGGATAATTGCTCGATCAGCCAAAGCAAATGATGAGATTAAAGATAAAGTTCCGATTGATAATAATTTTTTCATGCTACCCCCCTTAAGATAAGTGGATAAGATACTAATTCTCTGAACAAAAAGAAACCGCCACTTGGGCGGTTCTTTGTTATTAATCAATCATAAGCTTTTCTGAAGATGGCGACCCATCATCAATAAGTCACTTCCGTATAAATAGTCCAGCACACCATCAAAACGTTTGGTGAATTCAGCAATATTCACTGGATAGTAACCATTGCTTAGGGGCTGCACACCAATAACACCGTTATCTCTAATACTTACAAACCAGTTTTTAAAACGACCTTGGTTGTATTCTTGGTTGATCTGCTGTGCTACCTGAACAACTTCTTGTGGGTACGGTAAAGCTTTCACTTCCTGCTTTTCAGCTTTAGCTTTTAGCTCCATTGTTTCCAAATAATGAACAGCTTCAGGAAAGTGAATCGCAAGCAACTCTGCATAACGCGGAATTTTGAAGTGCCGATTATGGCGACTCCACATTTCTGCATAAATTTTACGATTACCCTGTGAGCGTCGATCTACAATCTCATGAAGCAAAGCTTGCTGTTCTGGTGTGATGGATTGACGGTCGTTAATTTTCCACTGCATCACCATCGCATCATAAGCACGAATTACCATCAAATGAAATTTTGCAGAAATCCACATGGCATATGAGTAGACTAATTCCTTGACGACGTATGTGCCTTGTTCCAACCCTTTGCCTTTAATTGAATTTACAGCTTGTTTTGATCTGCAAATTTGCAGATCATGATTTTCAAACTCAATCAGCTCAATCAAATCTTTAGTTTGTTGATTACGAATAAAGTAAGCAGGCTGATGCTTCTTATTATTACCGCTTGCCTTATGAAGATCATTCAGGCAATAACGCCCATCCTCATCCTGACGAATAGTAAATTCACCAATAACTAAAGGTTGGTTGTTTGGGTTTGCAAAGTTTTGTGCTAAATTAGTCATAGTTCTAATCCTTTGGTTTGGGTTAACAACACTAAAGCGCATTCGATTTCTCAGGTCTGGGTGCGCTTTTTTATTGTCTATTGATTTCATGCTTTCGCACTCTCTATTTTTTCCTTCATTTGTTTAACAGCGTGGTTAATCAAATAATTCACTGGTCTTTCGTATTCCTGACCAAGTTCTTTAAGCCAGTCCATCAATTCAGGTTCAATCCGAAGATTGTATTGAATCTTGGTTCTTGGGGCTGTGGTTGGTTTTGTTAACATCTCCATCATAATCACCTTTAAGTAATATTGTTTTGGTATTACTTAATAATATCGAAATAATATTATTAGTCAATATTATTTTAATACGAATATTAAAACAATACCTAGGGTGCTAGAATTTACAAATATTTAACTTAGGTAATGACCATGACTGCAAGTAGTGGAAACCTGACTACCCAATACAATTTGCGGTGGTCTGAGGATCTGAAAGAAAAAGTTGTTGATGCATCTAAAGAAAACTCAAGATCTATTAACCAAGAAATTGTAGCCAGACTTGAGCATAGTTTTGCTTCAGTTGAAGAAAAACCCATCACTAATAAAAAGATTGATGTATGCCTTCAAATATTATCTTCTCTCGATTTTGAATTAGAGGAGGATGAATACCAAAGCCTAATTCTTCAATTTGATCCAACTCAAATCCCTATGAAAGGAGACATTTTAGAAATTGAAAGCATGGATGGTGGTATTAGAACATTTGAAGTTAATAAGAGAATAATTAATACCACCACAAGTGGCCACGTAGGTTTCACTCTTGAGTTGAAAGACCCTGCTGAATAGCAATAACGACCCTCAATTTGAGTACCAAGTACCAAATTTGGTCTTTGCTTCGAAACCCTCAATTTGAGTGTCTCGATATGCAAATCCTCATATCGCCTCTGTAAATTTGCAGACCCCCTCTCGGTCAACTTGACCGAGCAGATCACTCCTCAAATATGAGGTTTAAAAAAAAGCACCCTAGGGTGGTATGTTTTTAAGCATCTAGAAACTTCTTAAATGCAGACTGCATTTCTTTAATAAATTGATTGGTGTCTAAAAAGTAGTTTGGGTAAGCTTTTTTAATCGCCTTTAAGTCACCTACTGATACTAGTACAACATCCACATCCGGATCGCCTTTAACTTGCGCCTCAAGAGAAGCATAAAAGGTTTTAGCTAGATCTTCTTGACTCTTAGAGAATGGCATTACATCTACCTTCCATGCGTCCTCACTCCTATAAAGCCTTAAAATATGGTATGCATATCGACTGTTAGAGGTTGATTCAATATGTTTTGCGGTAATTGCAATACCTTTGAGTTTTTTAAAGATTTGCAGCTTTTCCTCAATTTCTTTTGCTTGAAGAGCAATTTCATTAGGAGATAGATCTGCAAGTTCCGGCAAGATTGGAGTTTGCTCTTTTATTGAAAAAAGCGCACTACTAAGCTTAAAAAAATGCTTATGGTCATCAGACCCAAATCCAGACTTAATGGATGCCTTCTCAATCACACCAAGAGTTTCAACAGCAGTTGCCCAAGAGTGTTGCAGCTTGGTCCTTATTTGCAATTCAATACTTAAGCCATCTAGTTCAGTATGATCTCTACTTTTATAAATAAATATCTGATGAAGGCTGCGATACCCATCAGGCTTTGGCTTTTGAATATAGTCATCACAAGGTAATTTTGGCTCATGACTAAATCTTTTGTTTATATGAATTAAGTCATTATGCAGTCGATATACATCCTGAATACTAGGCAAGATTACTCTTAGCCCACCAATGTCCTGCATTCTAGCTAAGTTCATTCCAGGGTATCGTTTCAACTTAGATACGATAGATGGTAAGCGTTTGAGTCGTTGTGCTACTGTAAAATCTTTAAATTTTAACTCGCCGCATCTTCTTCTTAATGTTTTTTGAAAAGTGTCGATTGGGTATGTATGTAAAGAACGCCATGCTGTTAAAGTTTTGAAGGCTTCAGCCTTTTCAGCTTCGCTTGCTTCTGAGCTAATTAAAGTATTACCCGCTCTTCTTAATACATTTGTACCTGGCACAATTATTTTTTCTGAGACACTCATAACCAATACCTAGTATTTGATTTGGATATGAGGTTATCATATTTTTCAATTTGGTGTTTTTAATTTTTAATAAATTTATGTTTTTCATCGTAAATTTATAATTATTTATCTAGAGTTTAAAACAATTAAAATAAACAAAGAAACCAACCTAAGCTGATTTCTTATTTATGCTCTTGTGAGCCTTATCGATAAATTTATTATCAATTGCCATTATGCATTCAAAGAAAATATGTAGTTCACACGGCAATTCAAACATTTCCATGTAATTCAGCAAAGCTGAAGCATCCAGCGACAACGGAACACCTTGCTCATACCGGCGGGATCTAGCAATTGTATTGTAGGCTACCAATATGGCATTGGCGGTGTAGCTGTATTCTGGTGCGTCACTCAGTTTGCGGCCCTGCTTATCACGGATCTTCTTTTGAAAATCAGTTAGGCTTCCGTCTCCTGTGTGCCAGTCGTAGAGGCTGAGGACTTTCCCAGGGTATCGGCAAGCTCCTTGTTCGCATCCATTTGGATTTTATTTGCGTGGTCTTTCACAAACATCCAAATAATGGGGCCAATGTCACCCATATTTAAAAGCTTGGTAGCGTTTTCTGGTGAATACCCCACCTCAACTTCTTTACCATCTTCTACAAATGTGATGCCCTTCCAGTCTGCAATCAAATGGCATGCTGCAGCCTCTAAAAGTAATTCGTGATAAAGCTTATCTTCACCACCTGCTAGCGCCACATTATAGCCTTTTGATGCCACTTGATTCTGTGCGCGCTCTAAAGCAACTCTATATGGTTTATATTCATCGCCACGGATTTTAAATTCAGCTAATACATTACCATCAGCATCTTTATACTCTTTCCAGACAGCGATATCTTTACTTTGTTGAATTGCCACTTTTAAAGCCATTTTCTTATCCTAAAAATAAAGCCCCTTACGGGGCCATTGTTATGCTGTAGTACGAGTAATTGTTGGAGCTTCTTTGACGTGGCGGAATTCCAAACCTAACGTGTGATCATCATTAGCATTGGTATCGGAAAGACCATCATTATCCAGTTCCAACTTGGTGAAGTTGAAACCGTAAGCATTGCCTAAATTGTCTTCAAGTCCAATTTCAGCCGTCATGGTTTGACGAGTTTCAACGTATGGAATCCATGCTTTAGATGCTGTTGTTAAGGCCAGCGTCACATTGAGAGTGATAGAAGCTTTACCTTCTGTGTATCGGTTCGGAATCAGGCTTTCACTACCCAAGCACGGCTTGGCTGTCAGATTATTATTAATGGTAATCTTGAACGATTCAGCACATGCAGTTCCAACAGTAGTTGCACCATTAATTTTGAATGTATTTACGTCAATAGACGACATGAATGGCGTGGTTGTTGCGGCCAATGGATTTACCACTGGTGTAGCAACCGGTGTTTCGTAACCTGTAGCACTAATAGAGGCGCTACCAGTAATTTTGCCTTTCGTATCACCTTGAATTGTCAGCTCGCCAATACGACAGCCTGAGAACACCTGAATTAATCCAACCTTTTTGTCATGCTTCACAATGGTGTAGGTTGGTAATGTATCACCACCGATATCTAATGTTGAAACTGATGGTGTACCAGAATCAACAAATAGATTCCCAGCCACGCCCTCGAAAAACATATCTTGGCTTAATGCTGACAACTCATATTCAATATTACCAACTGCCTCACCAGAGGTAGCAATAGATCCCTGCTCAAACCGCGAGTCAATAATCTCATCGGACTGAGTAACAGACACTTTCTTTTTCAGTGAATCTGAATTGCGTCGCAAGGTATGCCAGATAGGTAATGCTGGCAATGTATTGGGTGTTTCTTCTTTCGCAATGTGGATAACCACATCAGTGCCTTTTGACATGGCATTTGCTCCTTATAGGCATAAAAAAACCACCTTTCGGTGGCAGAATAAGAATTAGTTGACTCGGAACTCAGCCCGAATAATCTTTCCATAAAAATTATCATCACTCATGCTTTGCGGTGCGTGAACCTTGTAGATTTCAAGATGAGATACACCAAAGGATTGCAAGAATGAGCGCCAAGCATCACACAATGCAGTCATTGTAAGGGTGCCTTTATTCTTTGGCGCAAAACATTGGATTGAAATAATGCCTTGATCTCGAATACATGGGCCATTGCCAATCGCCACCACCTGACTATCAGCGTACTGTACAAAAACTTTACACCATGGCTTGTCGTCTGGTGCTTTGAACGGTTTCCCATTATTTAAAAGTTGATTCTCAATACGTAGATTTGCTTTTTCCACGCCAGTGAATTGACCAATCTTTTTATAGATTTCAGTTTCAGCTTGGGTGAGTGTCATCATTTGTATTTGCTCGCAACCGATTGATAGGACAACGAGTACACCCCGTTGGGCGCTTGCTGACTCCAGCCATTTTCTAAACGTGTGCCGTATGGACTCAATGTTTGGATAAAGCAGTAATAAATAACACCCTGATAGCTCTCAAAACTGGCTTCATATTCCTGACTGAATGTTTTCGGGTCCATCTTGCGCTTGGCAACAATGATTTCCGACTCAGGAATATTCCCACCCTGTAGTGAGGTATAGGAGAAACTCCGGCAATCAGGCTCATGACCTGGCTGACCATCCATGAATGTGTCATAGCAATGGTTAAAACCTTTTGGTGTGCCAATCCTTAAAACATGACCTCCTACCCTCTGCACACCATTCACAATGTATTTGCACGTAGACAACATTGGGCGAAGTACTTCTTCCCATGCAGCCCACTTACAGTCTGCCCATTCATCAATAATCAGGAAAAACAAACCAGAACCACGCAGGTCATCGTAGTTATCCAGACCAACCACACGAATAACGTGACCACTTTTAAGGGTGATCGAGCATTCTGTCTCATTGGGCTTTCCTGCACGCCATGATGGTGGAATTGCTTGTTTTAATCGTTTCCAGAAAACACGTTTAGCCTGCTTAAATGTAGGTGCTGCATACCAGATTTCATCCTCAACTGACACATTCCACTTTGCAGCCAGCCTTGCAGCTCGACGCATTTCCGCCTTAGCTAAAAATGTCTTGCCAAAACGTCGACCACATACAGCATCACGGAAGCGAGCTTCAGGCTGCCAGCCCCACAAATAGATATTTGCTTGCTTTGGTGTAAGAGTTACCGCACCTTCTGGTGGCTCAAAGAATTGGCTCATTTGGAATTTCCTCATCGGGCCGCAGCTCAACCTTGTAGTCTTCTCCCGGGCCGTGTTCTTGAGGTGGCTTAACTTCTCGTCTCAATTTCTCTACTTCAAGCTCTAATTTTTGATTATTCAAAACCTGATACTCAAGCTCATTTCTTTGCTTGGTCAACATAGAGATACGGCCAATCAAGCGGTCAATTAAAGCGTCATAATCTTTGCGCTTATATACAATCCTATCGCCACCACTCTGATCTTGAGGGTTTGCATCCCCAAGCGTCATCGAGTCAATAGCAACCTTGTCTTGGTCTTTAATTGCGTCATCTTGTGCTTGCTTAGCTTTTAATGCCCGAGCTAATTGAACCTTGCAAAGCTTCAGCTCTGAATCAATAGAATGCAATTCAGATTGCTGGCTAAACTCTATTTCATCTTCAGTCATAAACTGAGAGTAGATGTTGTGCTTTGCGCTGTTTTTATTACCTGTTGGCGCTCCTGCGTTTCCGCCATGCAGGCGACATCGTTTTTTACCTTTGATTGGCGGTTTTTGACACGCTTCGCCATTGCGTTTCTTTGCTCCGCAAATAGCCATAAACGCCTCATAAACTTTCTTTCATAGGATTGTTTCGCAAATGCCTGTTATTGATCTCTCAAATATTTTAAATCATCTGGACAAGTCAGTTTCACACCATCTTTCAAGCACCACACTTCAATATCAGTTAAGAATTCAGCCATCTGCTTTGTCGTGGCTTCTGTGATGCTCATTCGATTTGATACAAACTGCCTTAGTGGCTCATAACCTGAACTTCCTGACTTTTTCAAATCACGCATAACTTTAAATGTTTCAGGGTATTCACCCACATTGTCACGGTTATAAATAATCGAAAGGTATTTGTATTTAAAGAATGCAGACGCTTCCTCTTTATCTAATCCACGCTGTTTGCCGTACTCAGTCATCCAGAGCCAGTACAGTCTTCGTTGAGCATCTGAAAGCTTATCTTCTTTCCGATCAATCACCACACGTAAAGGCTTGCCACTTTCCAATGCACTGGTGTAATTGGTATGCATGAAGTTAATAGCTTTGGTGATATCAGCATGCGACTGGATAGGAAACACGGCTTTTTGCATTTCCTGCTCCATTAAATTACTTCTTTGGTGGTTTTGGTATTGGCATCCAGTGCGTTGCATTTGATGTGAATCCAGACCAATATTCGGTTGTTAGGTCGCCACGACCACCCTTGCAATAACGCTGCACTTCCGGGTCTTCATCACTTCTTAAATCCACTGTTAAAACAGGTTCACTCCACCCAGTCACACGACCGTCTTCAATAATAATTTCAGGCTTTTGCTTTTTGATACTAATCCACTTCATCAAAACACCTCTCTATCTTCCATCACCAGCATCCGATTAGTCTTCACTAGCCACTTCTCAAACATGGCTTCACTCTCTGCCCGATTGCCCAATTCAAAACGGTCGAATGCAGTATGGCATTTAAAACAAAGGGGAATGGTCTTACTGTCATCGGCCTTGATTCCGCGCCCTTTACCATCACGACTTGAGTTTGAATGAGCAGCCTGGCTATGTGGATTACCGCATCGAATACATGGCAACCTTCTGATTGCTGCTAACCGCTTTGCATCACGCATACAACGCTTCACGCAAATTCTTAATACGCTCTTTCAGCTTAATCATGATGCCGTCAATAGTTAGCATCTCTGCCCTGGTCAATCCTGCCCGACTTAAATTCTGATACTTAGACAGCTCAGCACTGCAAAATTCTAAGTCTTGTTTCGCTTGTACTTTGTCTGTCATGGAATCACCAATAAGAAAAGAAAAACCCCGCCAATAATGCATATTTAGCGGGGTCTTATGTGCCGTAATCCGTTCGGCTAAAGTCACCGAAGTGACAAGGGTTCATTTAACTTCTTTCAAACAATCCCGACACACCTTGATTTCTTCATCATCAACCGTGTAATCGATTTCTATCGCACCATGCAGGCCGAATAAACACATTAAGAATCGGAGCATACTTTTCTCCATGCAAAAAAAAGCCCACATTAGGGAATACGATGTGGGCCTATAAACTAATGACCTTGAAAGGTCACTGGGAAACTACAGCCGTTTCCAGTGGTGATTATACATACATATTTATTAAACTCTTGTTAAAAATTAATATAAGTTTCAAATAAATCAATATATTATTAAAACTTAATTAATAATTTATCAAACATTAAAAAAGCCCACTTAACCGGGGATGGTATTAAGCGGGCTAATATGGGGTGTCATCTTTTTTATTTTTATTGCACTTTCTCTTTAGAGTACAAGAAATATATCACCATACTTCGATTTACAAAGTATAGGGAATTTGTAGAAACTGTGTTCAAGCATTGGCTTTAAGTTATTTTTTGATCTTTGTTAGACAATGATCATTAAATCTAATCTAGGTGCCCTGATATTGCTTACACATGACATTTCTCAGGGCATAGCCACCACAAAAGATCCATGCTGTGGTCCATAGCTACTCCCTACTTTGATTGCCGCTGAATAGGCACAGTACTAATCAATTTTCGGTTTCGGTTCAAATGTCGGAGGGGCATCACTCCCAACTCTGATTTCACTTTCCTGCATATCCTATTCATGCTCGATGAACTGCATGGGTTGTACCATCTTTCGTGGGGTCTATACGTAGCTCAAAAGCTGTTTATGCTAATACTGGCATTTTTGATTCTCCAATTTTGGTTATTCCGAGAGACAAATCTATTTGCGTATCAAAAACACTAGGCAACAAAAAAGCCCACCATTTAGCGAGCTTTAATAGCTAGTGAACCCGACTACTCAAGCGCACTATACCTGAAATATGCCATATCTCGGAATGCCAGTCAAATACTAATCAATGCGTAATCGTTTATCATGACCAGCTAAATAAAACTTCCCTGCATAAATCATATTTCTTAAAACATTCCGGCCTAATTTAAATTCATCTTCCATCTTTCGGTCAGACATCCCTCGCACATTCTTTTCAATAAACAACTGAACTGCAACCTTCGCCGAATCACAAATCAGTTTTGATTGCTTCACTTCAATGATGAGCTTCCGCACCTGTTCAGCCTCAAAATCATTAATCTTACAAATGATCTGATCCTTGCGTGGTGCCACACCTTTATTGTTCTCACAGATCAGCCAATAAATCTGGTTCACCCCAAGACTATCCGGCTCATTCCCCGACTTCATGCGACAGGTTTGAATGTATGCACCGTACTGCTTCAACCAATCTTCAGCTGTAAATTTCGACCAATCCATTACTTGTGTTTTAACCGCTGCATTCATCCCATTACCCTCAAATCTTTCTCACGTAAATAACCAACTTCCCATCTTTCTCAACTGGCAGTCTTTCAACTACCAATTTATCCACCTGCTTATCATCCAGAATCAGTCCACATTTTGAGAGTGAATCAAAGATAGGCTTCACTATGTTGTCTATATCCCTTGTTTTCGCATCAGGTGGCGCGTACTCAATGTTTACTGACACTTTCCCATCGTACCTACACGGATTAACAAATCGCGCCATAACAGCCGTAAAATGCTTTGCTCGAAGGCTTAACCGATTTGTTTTATTTGCACCCTTAATCCAGTAATTGTTTACGGATGGTGGCACGATTTGAATTTCACACATCAGCAAGTCATCTTCAAATAACCCATCGCTTGCAAAACCTTTGATTAAATTAGGAGGGATTGTCGGTGCTGGATCAGGATTCCGCTTTTTCCTCGGCTTAGCTTTTGGGCTAAGCGAGGATTTGTATTGAGCTACGGTCATACGGTCAGTCATTGGCACCTCGCAGGGCTTGTAAATTCTCAATTTGAGCCTCGATAACGTCCGCAAACTCACTATCGTCAGACCACAAATCAAATTCATTTCTTATGCTTGTAGTAAGCTTTTCGTATTCACCAACCCGCTTTTGCAACTCCTGACGTGCAGCAAAATGACATTGAATAATTGCTGACTGCTCATCGTTGATTTTTTTAATCTGGATGTAGCAAGCCTCCATGTTATTGAGTTGTGAGCGAAGGTCATCAATTATGGCTTGTTGGTGGCTCCATACCTCAGCCTGATCCTCAACTTCCTTGATCCCATAAAACAAAGTCCTATCAATATCCTCAAATTTCTGAAACAGTATTTTTGGTGATCTGTTTGGGTATTTGGCCTCGATGTATTTCTCAAAATCACTCATCTCTCAATCACCTTCGTCATTGGGCTAATATGGTTCCGAATATCACTTACATAGTCCGTGCGGTTGTGGTCGGCAATTGCGGCGCGGAGGTCTTTAAGGTCTACTAATCCATTCAAAAAACCAGCCTGACTATGAACTACATGAGTGGCATAACTCGCGCCTAGAAAAACAACATTGACCGTCTTTGAATACACTTTGGTTTCTGGGTTGAATTTATTGGCCCACTCAGGCGCACCATCCACAATCGCCTGACACTTTTCCAACCCCAATTCTTCGATTAAGTTCATGCCCATTCCATACACTCCTTGCAACGACAGCCGCTTTTAAACTTCGTAATAGTTCCATGTTGAGCTAATGCCAAAATTGACTGCTTTACTTCCCTTGGTGAAAGTTTTGATTTTTTAGAACTAACAGAAACTTCTTTTGGCTCAGTGTTAGTTGGCTTAACTGGTTGAAATTTACGAATAACCAAGTCTTTCAGTGGATGAGAAGTACCATTGTCAAAACTTGCCAAAACTTCTCTTACTGTTACCGGCTCATAATGCGGTCTTGGCGATTCAGTGAACATACGCATCAAGTATTCAGTGCCGCCGACCAATTCATGATGTTTTGTTTCAATCAGCTTTTGCTCAACAAACACTACGTCATACGGTTTGTTTTCGTTCGACAGGTCAGTGATGGCATTGAAAATTGCTTTGTGTCGTTCAGCGTAAAAACATTCTGCATCCAGATCATTCATCACGGTTTCAAATGAATTTTGGACAGTCATCAATGCAACAAGAACACATTGCTCGATTGATAAATTGTGAATATTCGACATCACCAATCCCCCATGTCAGATTGATAGTTTTGAGGGATTACTGGTTGAGCATTTGCAGATGCAGCCTGCTGCATGAGTTTTTCAACGAGTTTGTTGTCACGCTTAATCCACTTCACGAAGTTTGAATACATCTGGGTATCGGTTACTGCGCCAGTGATAATTTTGTTTTCGTAGTGAGGATTGATCTCAAGCAAAATTTCGTCTGATTGGCCTTGTGAGATTTTTGGTAGCCCAGAACGTTGTAACCAAGAATTCAAAGAATCTAAATTTGGAGTCCAGATTTTGAGTGTGTGCTCAACTGAATTTTGTTCAGGTGATGGATTTTGGTTTTCAGATGGATTTTCAACCACAACACTCTCTGAAGTATTCTCTGTGTATTCTCTGTATGTATTCTCTGTATTAGTTGGGCTGATTTGTGCATCTAGTTTGGCGGAATTGTGCATACAGTCTGGCACATCTGTGCATTCAGATTGGCGCATTTGTGCATCTAGTTTGGCGGAATTGTGCATACAGTCTGGCACATCTGTGCATTCAGATTGGCGCATTTGTGCATCTAGTTTGGCGGAATTGTGCAACTGTGATGAATCAAGGCTTTCAGAGTATTTAATCAGTGCTTTATACAGATTTTCGCGCTCAACACGAAAATGCAATTTACATGGCACACCAACCTTTTTTTCTATTAGAAAACCAAGCGATTTTAAGGTTTTTCTTGCAGTATCCTGCTCACGTCTAGTAAGCCCAGTTTCCTGTGTCCACTCCTCATGAGTTTTATAGATCCAACCATCTTTGTTCCTGGTACGCGAAGTCCAATACACCAGTTGTGACAGCATGAGTGCGCCATTAATGCCACACCCAATGAACACGTAATGCTTGTTAAATGCGATTGGTTGATCATTCATAGCTTCAATCAACTTGATCATGGGAATGCTTGTATTCACGCTGCATCCCCCATTTTGTGAAAATGTCTATCCAGCACAGCCACAAAATCCACCTTCACCGATTGAACATACGGATCAAGTGGCATGCTGTTTTTGTGCAATTGTTTGCGATACTCAGCGCGTCTGAGTTCAAGCAATTGAGCGAGTGTTAATTTCATACTTGATCCCCTAACCGCTTCCCAGCACCCAGCTCCGCCACGTTTGCATGACTGACCAGGTGGCTCAATGCAAAGCTTCTGTTTCCATCCAGCAGCAGGCCTTTGCCTTGAACTTTGTGCACAGTCATCAATTCACCTGGCTTGGATTCATCGATAAAAACAACAACATCGCCGGCAATAAAATCCGATTCTGAAATCAAGCAATGCCCGCACTGCTCTTCTTTAAAATTCGTGCACTTGTTAGCGCATGGGTGTTGTGGTAAATTTGTTTTCATTCTAGGGTTCCTAAATTCTTGAATACCTAAAAGCCTGAGTTCTGACCTCAGGCTTTTTCTATTTGTAGAGCTGATAAATACTTTGCACACTCGCCCTTCATGGCTTTACGCAAAGACTGAATCTTGTGTTCCATTTCTTCCAGGATGCGGTCCGTCTCGTCCATTTCTGCTGGTGTCACCACGCCATCTTCCAGCGCACTTAAAACCTGCTTATTCGCCTGACCTGCACCAACATTCATACCGAGCAATGATTCCAGTACGCTCAACTGGTGCTCTTTGCCTTCAATATCACCTAACGGCATAAGCACTAGGCCCAGCTTGTGTGCCCAGGACTTTAAAACGACTGGATTTTGCGTATAGGTCAACATTGCTTCAAAGGCCTTTAGACTTGGCAGATGCTGACCATATTCGGGTTGGCGTAATTCAAAGCAGTTTTGTGCGATACACCTAAAACATCTGCAATATCTTTCGGTGTCACACCTTCAGAGTGATGAATCATCTTATGCAGTGCAGTTTTTGTTTCTTTTGAAATTTCCATATGTGAATCCAATAGTTAAGTTCACGTTTCTTTAAAACATTGACCGAGGGATAATTGGGTTAAGCGGCGTCTGGCGCCTTCTTTAAGAAAAAATCAAACAATTTTTTGTGAGATAGCTTGTTATTGCTGGCATCAACAATTGCTTGAATGGTTTCCATACGGGGTTTTTTACGACCATGAATCAAATGGGATTCCATGTATCCGTAAGACACTCCTACGCGAGAGCAAAAAATATGTTTTTCACTCTCACTTAAGGATTTCCAGTATTCGTATAGGTTTCTCATGAAAATACACCTAATAGGTAAATTAATATTAAATATACCTGTAAGGTAAAATTAATTCAACCTGACAGGGTATTTATTTTTTCTACCTAACAGGTAAATTTGATAAAGGATTTAACAATGGGGATCAGCATGACTGATTTGATGCAAATTCATGAAATACGACTTAAGAATGCTCGGGATTTAATGAGTGAATCCGGACTAAGCCGCACTGATTTTGCTGAAAAGGTCGGTCTATCTTATAACTTGATCAGTCAATATATCGGGAAGAACCCAACTAAAAATATTGGTGATGAGACAGCCAACAAGATAGAAGAAGCCTTTGGTAAACCAAAAGGTTTTTTGGATCAGGCGAATGCTGTGTCTATATCTTCAGGTGATGCTTCAAATAAAGGTGGGATTAAGATTTCACCCATCGAGTTTAGAAGTGGTGAAAGAAAGCCAACCAATGTAAGAATTCCTATTTATAAAGACATTAAGGCTTCATGTGGCGCTGGCATAGAAAATTTTTTAGAAGATGTGAGTGAGTATCTCGACATAGATCCATACATCTTAAAAATTATGGGCATACAAACCAAACCAGAAAACTTGCGAATAATCTATTCTGCTGAATACAGCATGTACCCTACTGTTGCCCCAGAAAGTCCGTTATTTGTAGATATTTCAGATAAAGATCCAAACGCTTTAAAAAATGGGAATGTGTATGTATTTACACATAATCATGAATTAAGAATGAAACGTATTTTTGTCAGCTATGGCTCGAATACTGTGAAATTGACCAGTGATAACCCTGATAAAAAACGATACCCAGATGAATTTATTAATAATGAGCAGCTTAATGAAATCAACTTTGTTGGGCGCTTAGAGTTGGCTTTAGTTAAGCCTTGATTACCTAAAGGATTGATATGCACCCGAAACAAATCATGAATCAAATCGTCGACCGAATTAATGAGGCGGCGGCTGCCAATCAACCTCTGGTATTAGATGCTGAAGAAGTCAAAATCCTTGCTGAAGAGATTGGTGATCTTCACTTCGTGCCAGTGTTGACTAATGAGCAGATCGTCCAGCTGTGTAAAGAAGGAAAGCTTGGGCAGAAGATAGTTGATTAAAAACCGAGGGAATGACTAATAAACTTAATGCAGAAAATTGAAATAAATTCCCGCAAGATCAGCCATGTGCTTTACGAGCATCATCTACTGACAGTGGTACTTAAGACAGGTGAAAGGTTTCTTTATCGCCTTCTTGAATCAAGTACGTTTACTAAGTTTATAGATTCGGATGATAGAGACAAATTCTATAAAACTGAAATAGAAGCGAATAAAAAGTTTAAGCGTATTCAGCTTTTTATTTAGTTAAATAGGAATTGGATCGGTAAAGTTGTTGGGTTGTATCTGGATGTTTAATTTAGAACTTACAGTTTAATAATGCTTAAATTATAGAGGGTTTATGGATTTTAGTGATTACATTGTATATGTCGATGAGAGTGGCGATCATACTCTTAATGGGTATAACTCCAAATACCCTGTTTTCGTTTTAGCTTTTTGTATTTTTCATAAAAGATATTACACAGAAACTGTAATCAAAAAATTAGAGCAACTTAAGTTTAAGCATTTTGGACATGACATTATTGTTATGCATGAACGAGATATTCTTAAAGGTACTGGGGACTTTAAAAATTACTCATCAAAAGAGCAAAAAGAAGCCCTACTAAATGACCTTACTGGATTAATGCAAGAGACACATTTTATTCTCATTTCATGTGTTGTCCGAAAAGATTCCCTGATCAAACGATATGCAACCCCTAAAAATCCATATTTTATTGCTTTAGAGTTTGGCCTGGAGAGAATTTATAAGTTCTTGGTAGAAAAAGGCCAACAAGATAAGAAAACATTTATTGTGTTTGAACAACGTGGATTGCAGGAAGATAAAGACTTAGAACTTGAATTCAGGCGAGTCTGTGATGGTAATAATTATGGAAAAATTTGCCTTCCATTTGAAATCAAGATGGCTTCTAAGAAAGTAAATTCTTCAGGTCTTCAAATAGCAGATTTAGTGGCTAGACCAATTGGAAATCACGTTTTAAAGCCTGATCAACCCAATAGGGCTTTTGATGTATTGAAGGCTAAATTCTATAGTTCTAATGGTCGAAATGGTGCAGGAACCGGCTATCACGGTTATGGATTGAAGGTTTTTCCAAATTCCAGATAAACAAAAGGCCCTAACATAACGCTAGAGCCTTCTGCCGACTGGGAATCCCCGGTCCATGTGTAACAGTGTAAAACATAAATAAATAATACGCAATAGCGTGCCGCTATGCTGCGAACCCGACGCAGTCCTTTAGAATAGATCGGGTGGAGGAAAGAGTGAACAACACAAGAACTAATACTTTATTGCTTAAGATTATAACCAATGAGTCTAATCTACCATTCTCTGATCGATGCAAAATCACAGTCTTGATTAATGGGAGAGAAATTTCAGGGAAACTATTAACCCCAAAGGAATATTATGATCGACCAATGAATAATAGATATAAAAACCTGTACTTTGAAGAAATTGAAGCAGAAAGAGAAAAACATATTGATGTTTTTAGTGAAACTCAAAGTCTTAGTGAATTTCCTGATGAGCTTAGACAGATTTTCCTACATTTGCTTGCTGATAACTCCAAGTCATATCAACTTAGAGTTGCAGATATAGTTGGCTATTCTTTTGA
Organism: Acinetobacter uliginosus; assembly: GCF_044130295.1. NCBI lineage: Bacteria > Pseudomonadati > Pseudomonadota > Gammaproteobacteria > Moraxellales > Moraxellaceae > Acinetobacter > Acinetobacter uliginosus. Next base: position 52,504 of record NZ_JBIQOC010000003.1, read on the forward strand.
TTAAAGCATCCACTTGGTATTTTTTGACCCACCTATAGTGCCGCTTGATTTTCTTGAATCAGTGGGCATGTTTCCAACACAACCAATCCCATTAAAGTAATCCTCTTGGTCTTTAATGGCTTTATTAATCCACTCTTGGTTTGCGTCAACTACAGTATCTTCCAGGAGTGTAATTGAGCCTTCATAAAGTTTTATTCGGGTGCCGGCAGGAATAATTCCGCGCTCTAATTCTTGATTCTTATCCATAACAAACTCCATCCAACCCACCCCAGCGGTGGGTTTTCTTTTGTCTATTAAAACTTATCTCACCTGAAGAGTAAAAATAATTTTACTATATTTACCTTGTAGGTATTTACTTTATTTTACCTCACAGGTATATTTTATCTCATAAACAAACAAAAGCCCCAGCGTAGTTCGAGCTACCTGAGGCCAGACCCACAACTTACCTGTGAGTGAGATAAGTATGAACACAAAACCAAATTATTTCAACCATACCAAGGTTTTTGCAGCCACCGCTGCATTAGCCATTGGTGTACTGGCTATGACTCATCAGCCAGAAGCAACTGAATACCACCCTTCTTATAGCGTCAATGCAACCCCTTCTGAATACGGTGTGCAATCCATAAAGCTTACTTCTGATACTTCTGGTATCGCAGTAGTCAAACTTGATGGCTTCCGTGTTCAAGTGGATTTCGACTTTGAAGCTCATCCAGACAGCTATGGCGTTGCTGGATCGGAGTTCACTTCTGTTGAAATCATGAATCTGGCTATTGATCGAATCACCGATGTAAACGGTAAGGAATATAGCGACTTCACCGACTACAACGACCACCGCAACATTAATCAAATTCTTTCGACTTTCATCGAAAAAAATAACCTGGTGGAGGCTGCGTAATGACTACTCCTAAACAACAATTCTCTGAATACCTTGGCAACGATGAGCAAGGCAACATGCGTCTTCGCCTTGGTACAAAGTTCGCCGCTATCTATGTCGAAAAAGGCAAAGATATTTACAAGGAAACCGCTAAAGGTCTTGTGAAAGTAACCCTGGAAGAATTGGTTTCTAAACCGTGGATTCGTGAAAACTTTGATCGTGAACGTGCTTTTCAACGTCGTAAGGCTTTGGCCATTGGTTTGCAAAGTTCGCATATTCCGTTACATGAGCGTCGTGCGTACAAAAAACGTATGGGCTGGGTTGGGGCTTAAGGGAAATTATCATGGCTTTAAATATTATTCCGGCTGACCAGGCATTAAATGTCAGCGCAATCATTACCTATATCTATGCAGATCCGGGTTTGGGAAAAACATCTTTGGGCTTCACTGCAGACAAAGCTATTTCATTTGACTTTGACCGCGGTGCACACCGTACTGGTGAACTTCGTCGTGGTGCTGTGGTTCCTGTTCAGCAGTGGTCCGACATTGAAAACATTAAAGAACAGGATCTTGCCCCTTTCAACACGGTTGTCATTGATACCGTGGGTGCAATGCTCGAATCCATTAAGACCCATTTGCTTAAAACAGCGAATAACCGTCAACAAGATGGCGCATTAAAGCTAAAAGCCCAGGGTTTGGCCAACATGAAGTTTAAGCAATATATCAATACTTTGCTGAGCTTCGGTAAGGATGTGGTTTTTATTGCTCATGCTTCAGAAGATCAAAATGGTGATCAGGTGATCTACCGACCAGAACTTGGTGGTAAAAACCGTAATGAGCTTTACCGTATTGCCGACATCATGGGTTATTTGACTACAGTCACCACCGGTGAAGGCAAGAATGCCCGTGTAATTAACTTCAAACCTTCTCCTACACATCATGCCAAAAACTCTGGCGCGCTGGGTGGTGAGACTGGTGAAGTTTGGTTGCCTGATTTAAAGAGCAACCCTACTTTCCTGGCTGACCTAATCAAACATGCGAAAGACCACATCAACACGCTAACACCGGATCAGCTTGCAAGTGCTAAGGCTATCTCTGATATGGAAAATTGGAAGCAAAGCTGCAATGAGATTGAGCATGCAGGTGATCTAAATCAACTGACAGAGTCATTGCAAGATCTTGTTCAAAGTAAACATGTCTATGCTGAATCTATGCGCCAGTCATTGCTTTTACGGGCCAAAGAGCTCGGCTGCAAATTCAATAAGCAGAGCGGTAAATGGGAAAACCCTGTCGAATTCCAGGCAATTTCAGATGTACAGCGTGATCAGTTACAAGCATTCATAGATGAACGTGGGCTTGATATTAAAACCGTTTGTGAACATCTCGGAATTGATTCACTGCTTCAAATTGATATCTCACAACTTCAATCCGTTCAACAAGAAATCGATAACTTTGCTAAACAGGGTATTACCGCATGAGTGCAATTATTTTAGACACGGAAACGCACACCATTGATGGTTACCCAATTGAAATTTCACATTCACCTTGCTCCTTTGAGCATGGTGTATTGAAGGTTGATCATAGTCACAACTTTGATCAGTACTTCTCATGCCCTGAACCTATTTCATTTGGTGCCATGGCTGTCCACCACATCATTGAATCTGATTTGGTTGATTGCCCAAGCTATGACGAGTTTCGTTTACCAGCTGGCGTGACTTATATCATTGGCCACAACATTGATTATGACATTCGTGCAATTCAGAAATGCGATTCATCTATTCAAGTGAAAGCTATTTGCACCCTCGCCCTGGCTCGCATGATTTGGGGTGATCTGGAAACTCATACTCTTGGTGCGCTGTATTACTTTGTCATGAGCGATAAGCAGGCAGCTCGAAAGCACCTACGCAATGCTCACAATGCTAGAGCTGATATCTATTTTACCGGTGTGATTCTTCAGGCAATTGTTGAAAAACTAGCAATCAAAGACATGCACTCACTGTATTTAATGTCTGAGACGGCTCGAATCCCGAAACGGATTAATTTTGGCAAGTACAAAGGCACTTTAATTAAGGACCTTGATCCTGGTTATATCTCATGGTTGCTTCGCCAGGATGATTTGGATCCTTATCTTAAAAAAGCATTACAGGAAAAGGTGGCGTGATGATTGGAACTCAAATCAAACCTGACTACTCGGAAGCTGTTGCTCAATTTGTGGCAAATGGTGGTCAGATTAAGCCGGCGGTGAATACAAATAAAGCTGAGTTTAATTACTGCAATGCAGATACTGTTTTGCAAAGTGCTGAAAGACCGAATAGCCATCAAAATCATATCTTGCGTACACGTGCTGAAAAGCAAGGTTTAAAAAGCTATAAGCCAGTTGCGCCATGCAGATCGTGCGGTACTTCCGAGCGATCTGTGAAATCCAATATATGTCTTGAGTGTGACCGCCGCAGAGCAAGAGCTAAAACAGGTTTGAGCTCAAAAAATTTGGAAGCGATTGGGCATTACCTGCTGGGCAAAGGTGAATCGGTTGAGTTCACCAGTGGCGGTAAAAAGTACGTTTTGAAAGTTGAGGTGGCGTGATGAAAAAAGTTATGCAGACAAAAACAGGAATTGGTGGGAACTGTGAGGGTGCAACGCTCGCAACCTTACTTGGTTTAAGCATTAATGATATTCCTGATTTTTGGGAAGGTTGTGACAAATCAAAGCCAACTTGCACAACTGAAGGCGCAAAGTATCAAGCGAATCTTAATAAATTCCTTGCAAGCAAAGGCCTTAAGGCCATCTCCTTGGGATTTCATGAACCGAGTGAAGATTCTGAAAAATGGGTTCAAGAAATTAGTAAGGGTGCGGGTATTAAGCACTTGGTGAATGGTATTTCCCCACGTGGCTATATGCATTCAGTTATCTATGAAGATGGTCAATTATGGCATGACCCACATCCTGAAGGCGGTGGCGTAAAACCATGTCAAATTACTTTTCTTCACCCAATTTTTGATGATGAGGTGGCGTGATGGATGAGCCGGTAAAGCCAAACTACAAATACCCTTTCCAGGAACATACAGTTATTGATACTGAGAACAATGTTCTGGAATTTCCTCGAATCAACTCGAAAAAATGCCAGCACATGATTGTTGAAATCGATACTAAGTCTCTTGAGTTGTTGTGCAAAAAATGCGGAGCAAAGGTAAATCCAGTTTTATGGATTAAAGATTCAGTTGGTTATTTTGCTCGGATACAAAAGGACATAAACGAGCAGCGTGAACGACTAAAAGAAGATGAAGCTGAATTAAAAAGACGCTCCAGAACACACTGTCAGCATTGCACAAAAATGACAACTATCAATTTAAAACACCACAATTTTCAGGTATTAGGGTGAAGTGATGGATATTCAAAAAGAAAGAAAGGCGTTTGAGACATGGTTATTTTCAACTGAAAAGTTTAAGTGTAGAAACAAAAGCTTCCTATTTATGTTGGATGATTTTGGCACTTATGAAGATCAGCCCGTATTAGAACATTGGGAGACTTGGCAAGCAGCCAAAACCAAAGCAGTGCCGGAATGCAAATGGTCGCAAAATGAGGATGGTTATTTTGATGCTTCATGCGGTCAAAGCTTTGTATTTTCTGAACCTGAAGATAAGCCAAGCAAACACAAATTTACTCACTGTTGTTTTTGTGGTGGCAAGTTGGTTGAAGCACAGGAGCCAGCCAATGACTGAAATTCAAAAAACAAACATCCGGTTTGCTCAGATTCAGATCGATAACCTTGTGGCACGTGATAAGCCTTACATTGATTCATGGTCAGCTGGTGATGTTGGTTCGTTCAATGCGATTTTAAATGCGGTGGATTTTGACAATGAGTTCACTTTTGATATGCGCGGATGGTCAAGACAACGTGTTCAAAGTGGTACTGGCGCAATGCTTGAAATCAATGAAATGAATGCGGATAAGTTGTATCACTTGTTTACGACTTATTTAAGCGGATTGCCGAGTGATGTGGTAATGAGCTTGGGGGAGGTTCCATGAGAAGTCCTGATCAAATTGGAATTACCTGGGAAGAAAATCAACTCTTGATGCAGCAGCTAAGAGAAAAGGCTGCATTAGAGAATCGCCGCCAGCACAATATTTTTGAGGTTGGGGATAAGGTTGTCTATTACACCCTGCCACACGAAAGATTGTTTTACGTTAAAGCGGTTTTAAATGGCTCGATTGTTGTGCACGAATGTTTGGATGAATTGAGTGCAAGGTGCTTTAGTGAATTTAATCCATATGATGAGATTCGCCACGCGACTGATGCGGAAATTGAAGCAGGTAAAAGATTGGAGGTGGATTGATGGGTTTATATATTTCAACGCCTGACTTGTTAAAGCGCTATGGAATATCTAAGGGTACTTTGATCAACTGGCGCAATAAACAGGATTTTCCTGAACCAGTGATCAAAGCACATGGGCGTTCAAGCAGTCGCTACGGTATTAAAGCTGTAGCATCATGGGAGGAAAGAAACGGATTACTTGAGTCTCTTGATATACAACCTTTAATGTCAAATCGCTCATGATTATCCAAGATGGCGCAAAGCTTATAAAACCACTTTTCATAAGCTTGCGCCTGATCACTCAAGTATTCATGTAAATCATACGTTCCCCATATCGCCGGCAATCCATGCCCAAGCATAATTTCACAAATATGTGGTGGTGCAAGTTCAGAAATATGTGTTCGCATTGTTCTACGCAAATCATGTGTCGACCATTGATCAATATCGACATCAAATATCTTTTTAATGCCATTGCTAACATACATTGGTATTGTTGTTTGAAACCCCTTCTCTAACATTGTGTATTTCTTTCCTTTTAAGTTAGGAAAAGCATACTCACAACTGTCAGGCGACAATGAAAATACATATTTTAAAAATGGAACAATTTGAGGAATGATGGGGCGAATAATGGGTTTATGTGTTTTATCCCCCATCTTGTGATTTTCAGGCGGGATGTGCCAGATATTCTCTTGAAAATCGAAGTCTGACTTTTTAGCTAATCGCAATTCTGAGACACGGCATCCAAAAAATAGAAGCATAATAATTATGGCCTTGTTTTTTGGTGACATCCCATTACTTCTAAGCGATGCATGCACTACCCAATATACTTCTTGTTCTGATAGATAGCGTGACCGCTTTACCTTCTTCACGTTTAGATCGGCAGCCTTCAGATGCTGGATGGGCTGATTATTCAACTTTCCGTGAATACACCCCCATCGCATAATCATTTTTAAATTACCAAGAATTTTCACTGCCACTGTTTTTGCATTGGCTGTGATTGCAAATAACAGATCCGACCAATCTTGCAGTGAAACTTCATCACAGATACGTTTCCCAATACGTGGGTAAACATGGATTTCAAAGGCTCGATAATCATCCTTATATGCGACCTTATTAATACCAATCGTATTAAACCAAAGGTCGCAAATCTCTTTTACGGTTGGTTGCTTTGCATAGTCGTCTTCACGTTTAAGCTTTAATTGTAGTGGGTCCTTCCCCTGATCCAATTCAGTTTTATATTTCTGAACCAGTATTCTGGCATCTTTTAGACTCATCAATGGGTATGTACCAACATCTATACGCTTGGCTTTTCCATTAAAGCGGTATCGGTACTGAAATACTATTTTCCCTTTTGGTGATATGCGAACAGACAATGCATCTCGATCAGTTACCACCTCAACTTTATCGCGTGCTTTACCGTTATTCGATTTTAACCATGAGTCACTTAAAGCCATGTTACGTATCATCCAATGCGCTATAATTTTCACATTCATGTACAAGACAAAAATATGTACACAGATTTGTACATAATTTTTCTTGAAACGTAAACACATTTGTTGAACTTTGAAAATATTTAAAAAGCGTTGATAAATGCAAAAAATGAATATTTCACTGATTTTATGGTTTTTCTATGTACCTTGTTGAACTTTGAAAAACATTGGAGATTTTTGAATGGAAAGGCCGACTATTATCTTTGACATGGATGGTACGCTTCTCGATCTTGCTTATGATGATTTCATCTGGAATCATCAACTCCCTATTTGCTATGCAGAAAAGCATAACTGTACACTCGAACAAAGTACCCAAGCGCTATTTCAGTTTTACCAGCAATACAATCATACCTTAAATTGGTATTCCACACGCTTCTGGAGTGCAAAAGTAGGGGTTGATACATTGGCGCTGCAACAGGAATTTCAACACAAGGTAACTTTACGTCCAGGATGTATTGAACTGCTGGAATATCTTAAAGCTCATGGCTATGCCTGCTGGATTGCAACCAATGCCGATTGTGAAGGCCTGAAATTCAAACTTGAACAGACCCGGATTGCACATTACTTTGATGTCATAATCAGTAGTGAAGTGATTGGTCACGCCAAAGAAAACATCGAATTTTGGCAGAAACTCCATTCACTGCACCCCTTTCAGGTCGAACATACCTATTTTATTGATGACACTGAAAAAGTACTCAAAGGTGCAGAAAAATTTGGTATCCAGCATTTAATTACCATTGCCCAGCCCTCATCTCAAAAAGAAGTTAGGACCGAAAGTTCCTATCCCATTTTACAAGAGCTGACCGATTTAATGGTGATTTTAAAACAAGCTGAGGATCTGAAAAAATATGCCTAATTCTTCTCAACAGAACAATGTTGAAAGTATGCGTGTTGACAAATGGTTGTGGGCAGCACGTTTTTTTAAAACACGTTCAATATCCAAAGCTGCCATTGAAGGCGGTAAAGTTCATCATAACGGTGAACGGGTTAAAGTTTCCAAAGAAGTTCGTGTCGGTATGGAACTCACCATCCAGCAGGGTTTTGACCGTAAAACCGTTGTCATCAAGGCCTTATCCGCCGTTCGCGGTGCAGCACCGATTGCCCAGCAACTTTATGAAGAAACCGAAGTGAGTGTTGCAAGACGAGAGTTGATTGCCACCCAAAGAAAGTTGCATAATCTAGCCCGACCTGAACATCGGCCGAGTAAAAAAGATCGAAGACAAATCAGTAAATTCAAACAAGATAATGATCAGCAGTTCGATCAGCACTGGTCATATCATGATTAGAAGCTGTTGATATTTAAGCGTCACATTCTGTCGCATTCGACTGAATTGATATAGTACATAAGGAATGAATCTGTCACTATACTTGGGTGGAACACGTTTGAAAGCAACACATCCACTTAAGTGAATATTTTTGTGACATCGTTTTGAGGTTGTGAGATGGATGATAATAAAAGCAAGGCGCTGAATGCTGCCCTAAGCCAAATTGAAAAACAGTTTGGTAAAAATACAGTAATGCGCCTTGGTGATAATACTGTACAGGCCGTTGAAGCGGTCTCTACAGGCTCTTTAACCCTGGATATTGCTCTGGGTATTGGTGGTTTACCTAAAGGTCGTATCGTTGAAATTTACGGCCCTGAATCTTCAGGTAAAACCACCATGACTTTGCAAGCCATTGCAGAATGTCAAAAAGCGGGCGGTACATGTGCCTTCATTGATGCCGAACATGCTCTTGATCCGCAATATGCCCGCAAGTTAGGCGTAGACATCGACAATCTTTTGGTGTCACAACCGGACAATGGTGAACAGGCACTTGAAATTGCCGACATGCTGGTACGTTCTGGCGCCATTGACCTGATCGTGGTCGACTCCGTTGCAGCTCTAACCCCACGTGCGGAAATTGAAGGTGAAATGGGCGACTCGCACATGGGTCTGCAAGCCCGTTTAATGAGCCAGGCACTCCGTAAAATTACCGGTAATGCAAAACGCTCTAACTGTATGGTGATCTTCATTAACCAGATCCGTATGAAGATTGGCGTGATGTTTGGTAGCCCTGAAACCACAACGGGTGGTAATGCGCTTAAATTCTACGCTTCCGTACGCCTGGATATCCGCCGTATCGGTCAGGTGAAAGAAGGTGATGAAATCATCGGTTCGGAAACCCGCGTAAAAGTCGTGAAGAACAAGATGGCGCCTCCATTTAAAGAAGCGGTATTCCAGATTCTGTATGGTAAAGGTGTCAACCATTTAGGCGAATTGATTGACCTCGCCGTACAGCAAGAGATCATCCAAAAAGCTGGCGCATGGTATTCTTATCAGGGCGATAAAATTGGCCAAGGTAAAAACAACGTGATTCGCCATCTGGAAGAAAATCCACAAATTGCAGTGGAAGTGGAAAAACTGATTCGTGAACAGCTTCTCACCACAGGTACAACACCGGTAGAAGACAAGGATGAAGCTGAACCAGACTTTTTAGATGCTTAATTTCCAGCATAATAAAAGTTAAACTGTAAAACGCCCTACGGGGCGTTTTATATTTGATGTGATATAGACCCTTATGAGCAATCCCAAATTTCCTAATATGCTGGATTACGCAGCACTCAAGCAACAATTTGATGAGCCGCCTGGAGAATTGTCGACCTGTTCGATTCCGCCTAAAGAATCCGATGCTTTACACTTTGAAACTGACACCCAGCCCAAGCCTCAAGGCTTGACGGGCACACGCTTACGTTCCTACGCTTTTGCAGTATTGACACGTAAGGAATACTCAAAAGCGGATCTGATCGAGAAACTTGCACTTTATGCCGTGGATCGTGATGAAGTGCTAAAACTGGTGGATGAACTGGCGAGTGAAAATTATCAGAGTGATCAACGTGTAGCTGAAATGATGCTGTCAAGCCAGAAACGTAAAGGTAAAGGTCCAAACCGCATCAAGATGGCATTAAAATCAAAAAAAATTGATAGCAGTCTAATTCAAGATGAATTAAAAGAAACAGACTGGAATGAACAAGCCTATCAACTGAAAGTAAAAAAATTCGGTCTTGATGTCGAAAAAGAGCCAAAACTGAAAGCCAAACAAATACGCTTTTTGATGTATCGTGGATTTGAAATGGATGCGATTATGAAAGCGATTAGCCGAAGAGCAGAAGAAATATAAATAGCGGGAAGAAATAAAAATTATTATAAAACTGGTGGCAACCCTACCAGCAAGCCTTCGGCACATCATATTTCCACTACCGTTGCTACCTTCCGGTCCTGGCGGGGTTCGTGGAGTACAATTGCGAAGTAACCGGCAGGGCTACCATTGCAAGAACAGAGTATAGAGATTTTTAACTAACTTGCAAGTATTCCAAGCTGTTTTCCCGCAACATTACTTTTATTTGATTATTAAAAAAACAATATTGATTAAAAACAGCATTTTTGGATATTTTTTATCAGCACAATCAATTACTTTAAAACTATGACAAGATTGTAAACACATATTGCATTTCACGGGCCGGACGTTTTTAATGTCGTCATGTCTTTTAAATGGTCACACTTTAAAACCTCAGGTTTAGAAAGTACCAAAGAATACAAAATGGATGTTTTTTATGATGCTCAAACAGCATGCTTTATGTGTACTCACCTTGTTGGGTTCCACTTCACTTTATGCCAATGTCCCGATTGAATCACGCGGCTTGAGTCAAAATAACAGTATTGACCTCAGTGCTAACAATGTTGCCATTAATTCAGGTGCAACTGTTGCCAATGTGCCAACCAACCTAAATTGGCAAATCATACAAAAAAACCAGCAATTAGAAAATGACATTCGTGCATTACGCGGCAAAATTGAAGAACAGGACAACGAAATTGAAAAACTTAAACATGAACTGACCAATCGCTATACTGACCTAGACCAACGTCTGGAACTTCTGCAACAGAAAGTAGACCCAGAAAGTGCAGCTCCAGAGGAGGATAACCAACAGGATACTTCTCCCAGCAGCTCAAACAGCCAAGCCACAGTAGCATCTCATACATCCGCTAAAGAAGTGGCTCCAGCAACAGCCAAGCAAGCAGTTCCCGCCAATGCTCAGCCCTCTTCAACTGAACTTGATAAAGCAGCCTATACTGTAGCGCTGGATGCTTATAAACAAGGCGGTGCAAAAAAAGCCATTGCTCCTATGCAAAACTTTATCAAGAACAATCCCAATAGTATCTACATTAGTAATGCCTATTTCTGGCTGGCTGAATTTAATCTGGCCGTGGAACCGACCAATTATGCAGAAGCTAAAAAGAACTATAATATCGTGGTCAATCAATACCCCAATTCTGCCAAGGCATCACGTTCCCTATATCAACTCTACAATATAGCCAAAGATGTCGATCACAATATGACTCTCGCCAACCAGTTAAAAATAAAACTACAAAAAAATTATCCCAAATCTGAAGAAGCTGGATATCTGAAGAAATAAAAGACAAAAAAAGACACCTTAATAGGTGTCTTTTTTATAGCAGTATATTCGATTAACGAACAATACCACGCTTGGATTGCTCTAATGAATCAATCAATAACTGTACTTCAGGAGCCTCAGGCAACAGGTCGGTGCGAATCTGCTGTATGGCCTGCTCAGTAGTTAAAGCTTCTTTATAAATCAATTTAAAGGCTTGACGTAAGGCCTGGATCACATTTTTAGACCAACCCTTACGACGCATACCTTCAACATTCATTGCAAAGGCATGCGCTGGATTACCTGAAACCATGACATAAGCAGGTACATCTTTTAAGATTAACGAAGCACCACCGATCATGCTGTAAGAATCAATTTTGCAGAATTGATGAATACCTGAGTTTCCACCCACGACCACATAATCTCCAACCTGAACATGTCCGGCAACACCAACATTATTGGCAAAAATATTATGATCGCCCACCACACAGTCATGTGCAATATGTGTATTGACCATCAATAAATTATGACTACCGATTTTGGTAAGACCTTGATCTTGAACCGTACCACGATGCAAGCTGCAATGCTCACGAATAGAGTTATGATCACCAATTTCAAGCCAGGTCTCTTCGCCAGCATATTTTAAATCCTGACAAACTTCACCCACACTCGCGAACTGGAATATTTCGTTGTTTTTCCCAATACGAGTATAACCACCAACCACTACATGTGCATGTAGCTTGGTGCCCTCACCAATGGTGACCTGTGGCCCAATAATACAATAAGGGCCAATTTGTACATCTGCAGCAATGACTGCAGATGAGTCTATAATGGCGGTTGGGTGAATTAAATCGTTATTACTCATGCCTGCTCTATTTTCTGATGCGAAACCGTAATTTCCGCGGTTGTTGCTACAACGCCATCCACTGTGGCGATACAATTATATTTGTAAATTCCACGTTTGTGCATAACCAATTCTGATTTTAATACCAATTGGTCACCAGCAACGACCTGTTTTTTAAAACGGACTTTTTCAACACCCGCAAAAAGAAACAATGATCCTGGACCAGGTTTTTCATTATTCATGATAAAACCAAGTATACCAGAGACTTGAGCTAATGCCTCAACAATCAAAACGCCTGGCATAATCGGGTAGCCCGGGAAGTGCCCCTGTAAAAACTCTTCATTGATTGAAACATTCTTATAGCCCACAATGCCATTGTCAGTCACATCTACAATGCGATCGACCAATAAGAATGGATAGCGGTGAGGTAAATATTCACGAATTTGTTGAATGTGCATTGGCAATTCAGGTTTCGTAAATGCAGGAGTATTCGACTCAGTCATCATATCTATTTACGCTTAAAAGTTGATTCAAGGGACTCGATTTGAGCCTGTATATGATCAAGCCGTTTAAGTAACTGGGTCAATGGCACATCTGCTAATTGTTTAAAGCGTACTGCAGCCCGTTTCCAGTGCAAACTTTCCAGCATTGGTGTGCCAGAAGAATAGCTTCCTGCCTCAGAAATACTTTTTGTGACCATTGACATACCGGTAATTGTGACATTGTCGGCAATATTAATGTGACCTACCACCCCCACGGCTCCAGCCAGTACACAGTTTTTGCCAATTGTTGTGCTACCTGCTATACCACATTTCGCAGCAAGTGCTGTATTTGCACCAATTTTTACGTTATGGGCAATTTGCACAAGATTATCAATAATGACACCATCTTCCAGAAGAGTATCATCGAGTGCGCCACGGTCAATGCTGCAATTTGATCCAATTCTGACGTCATTTCCGATTTTAACTGAACCTAATTGTGCAATACGATGCCATTTACCTTGGTAAGGAGCAAAACCAAAGCCCTCTCCCCCAATCACGGTATTGGCATGAATACGGACACGATCCCCAATTTTTGTCTCACCAGTTAATGTGACATGTGAATCGATAAAGCATTGCTGACCAATTTCGACATCATCATCAATTTTAACGTGTGACTGAATGACGGTATCATCACCCACCACACAATGCTCACCAATAACAACATAATGTCCAATATAGGCACTATCGGCAATTATGGCAGAAGGGTGAATTTGAGCTGTACTTTCTATGCCCTGATGCAGATTTTTCTTTTCAAATACATGCGTCAGAATGGCAAAAGCCAGATAAGGATTGTCAACTACAATAAAATTATTGTGCGTATCTAACTGATTTTTTAGAGAGGAAGTAACGATCAATGCACCCGCCTTTGAAGCGCGTGCCTGATCCAGATATTTATCAGCATTTACAAATGCAATATGTTTCGCTTGAGCTGCATCCAAGCTGGCCAATCCTTCTAATATTAAATCAGATTGACCTACGTGCTCGCCCTGTACCAGACGGGCAAGATCTTCTAAGCGAAATTGTCTAGGATTCATTGATTACTTAATAACGTTAACCTTTTGAATCATTTTATCAGTTAAATCATATTTAGGGTCATAAGCAAGTGCTGAATTTTTATTCAAAACAACATCCAAGTTATTTTCTTTACGCAATTGTTCTGCCACTTGCTTAACTCGAGCCCCTAAAGTCTTGTTCATCATCTGAATCGTAGACTGAACGGTTGACTGTACACTTTGCTGCAGCGTATTAAATTCTTTTAGCTGAGTCTGAAATTGCACAGACATTTTTTGCTTTTCAGCATCAGATAAATTAGGCGTTTGCTGAGCACGTTGCTGTAGAGCTTCGAGTTCTTTAGCTAACTGTTCTAGTTTAGTGGTTTGCGGCTTGACTTTTTGCTGCAAAGAAACATTCTGCTGTTTTAAATAAGTGCTATTTTCTACCACTTTTTCCAGATCAACAACCCCATAACCAGCGGCATGTACTATCGACGTACTCGCCAAACCAGCAAAAACAAGGCTCATTAATATTTTCTTCATACACATATCCTCTTTAAACCCATTGAGGGTCGCACTTAGAAAGTACGACCAATTTCAAATTGGATATTTTTAGTATTATCACCGTCTTTTTCATTTAACGGATAAGCATAGCTGAGAGATAGTGGCCCAATCATGGTAATCCAGGTAAAACCTGCACCTACGCTATAACGCATATTACCAGCATCAAAGCCGAAGTTATCTTCGCAATATTGTTTCGCATTGACTTGAGTATTAGTCGAATCCAGATATAAGTTTCCTTTTGGAATATCACACTGAGTATCAAATACTTGTGCACCTTCAGCAAACAGCACTGGACGAACCTGACGGGTCCAATCCCCTTTAAATGGTAAAGGTAGTGCCAGTTCGGTACCAAATTGTACTAAAGCATTACCACCGACTTCTTCCGGATTATAATCTTTAGTTCCTGACTCATTATAAGTAACACCAGGATATCTAGGACCTAATGTACTGTTGTCATAACCACGTACTGAACCAAAACCACCGGCATAGAAATTTTTATAGAATGGCAAGTCGTTACCATAACCCAACTTACCATAACCACGTAATACAAAGCCCTTACCTAAAGGCTGGAAGGCTTGGGCATCATAAGTAATTTTTTGATATTCCACATCACTGCCTGGTAATGCAATTTCACCATTCACACGATGTGACATACCTGATGTAGGGAAAACAGGACGGTTCAAAGTATTATAAGACCAACCTAAATTAAGGTTATAGGTTAGGAAATCACCATTAAACTTATTATCAAAAGTTACTTCCTGGCCTGTTGGGCAGTTATATAGGCCTGTAGACGGATCAAGAACAGTATCTACATTACACTTTGTATCCGAACCAGTGGCTTTACCACCATTCGCTAGCAAATAGTCACGAACATAAGTAGATACATAAGGACCGGTAGTCACTTCTGTTTGGTCAATATTTAGACCTGCACTGATACTCTGGTTCTCATCAATTGGATAACCGAAGTTGATACCACCACCAAAACTATCGGTTACATAGTTATTGACGTTATAGTTATTATCCAGCTTGGTTTTACGGTAATACATGTTATAACCGCGACGTACACCATCAATGGTGAAGTACGGATCGGTTACGCTTAAATTATAATAGTCTTGTGTTTCTGAACGTGACAAGTCAATTGATACCGCATTACCTGTACCCAAGAAGTTGGTTTGACTTAAGCCCGCCTGGAAGGTTACACCACCACTTTGCGAGAAACCGACTGCCAGTGTACTGGTACCTGAATGCTGTTCTTCAACATTGACGTTCAAATCAACCTGGTCAGGTACGTTTGGAATGCGTGCCGGTTTAATATCGACTGTTTTAAAGAAACCTGTACGTTCTAGACGGACTTTAGATAAATCAATTTTTTCATTGCTGGCTAATGCACCTTCCATCTGGCGCATTTCGCGACGTAATACCTCATCGGCAGTTTTGCTATTACCAGTAAAATTGATACGACGAACCGTGACTTGCTGACCCGGATTAATATAATAGTTTAAATCAACCAGTTTGGTTTCTTTATTAATTTCAGGAACGACATTCACTTCAGCATAGTAATAACCGGCATTACCATACTTACGCAGTAAAAGCTGCTTGACTGCATTGACTTTTTCTTGAGAATAAATGTCGCCATCTTTATAAATTTGCAGTGCTTTTAATTCTTCAGGTTTATAAAGTGCATCACCCAAAAACTTGCTTTGACCAAATTTAAATTGTTCGCCTTCTTCTACCGCAACTTCGACAAAGATATTCTTTTTATCTTCACTCAAGTTCAAACTCGAGTTGGTGATATTGAAATTGATATAACCCTTGTTTAAATATAAAGCACGCAAAGCTTCAAGGCTGGCTGCCATCTTTTCACGCGCATAACGATCGTTACGGGTAACAATCGAACTCCAACCACTTTCCTTAACGGCAAAAGCCTGCTTAATGTCGCTTTCTTTAAAAACGGTATTGCCAATAATATTGATATCAACAACTTTAGCTGCCTTACCTTCAACAAAGTCAACAGTTAAATCAACACGGTTATTGGGTTTGGCAGTCGTGATGACCTTAACATCGGCATCATAACGACCTTGCTGCATATACTGCTGTTCAAGTTCAGTTTCAATGGTTTGCAAAGCAGATTTTTTCAAAACCTCGCCTTCTGCAATCCCCATCTTTTTCAGCCCTTCTTCCAGGGCTTCTTTAGGAATAAGTTTATTCCCCTTGAACTCAACCTTGGAAATAACCGGGCGTTCTACCACGCTAAAAACAAGCGTATCTGCTTGTTGAGATGCCTTGATATCATCAAACAGGCCAGTGGCATACAAGGCACGAATCGCATTTGCAATGATCGCATCATTAACCCGATCGCCAGCATTGACAGGCAACACTCCATAAACATTTTCTGGCGTTAAGCGAACAAGACCATCAATTTTGATATCGCGAACAATGAATTCATCTGCTGCATATACTTGTTGTACTGCTGCCATTGCACTAACGAGTGCCAAAGGCATAAATAAATGTGTGTGCTGCATGCCAGTCTTTTCCGATGTTAATTTATTACATATTTACGTTGTTATAAACGCATGAAGTCATTGAATAGTGCAAGGAGCATCATGCTACCGAGCAGTACCATACCAATTTTTAAACCAAACAATTGTATTTGTTCAGAAACAGGTTTACCACGAATTAGCTCAATAACATAGTAAACCAAGTGTCCACCATCAAGCATTGGTATAGGCAATAAATTTAAAATACCTAAACTCACGCTCATTAAGGCCATAAATGAGATAAAGGTTTGCCAACCCATTTCCGCACTTTGCCCTGCTACCTTGGCAATGGTGATCGGTCCAGATAAATTATCCAGCCCAATTAAACCACGGACCATCTTAACCATCGAGTTCAAAATCATACCTGAAATTTGGCCCGTTTTATCAACAGCCATCACCAGTGCTTCAGTCGGACTGTATTGAATGGTTTGCTTATATTCTTCGGGAATGGTTATTTTTCCAGGGGTACTTTGTACACCAAGCATACCTGAAACATTACCCATGCTGTCACGCTTGGCTTGTGGCATCACCTGTAAATGTAGCAGTTGATTTTGACGTAATACATCTATTTTTAATAATTTTTCTGGAGAAGCCTGAACAACTTGAACAACATCGAACCAGTCATTCATTTTCACACCATCAATGGCCACAATTTTATCGCCTTCTTTCATCCCCTGACGAATAGCGGCACCACCTTCACTCAGCTTGCTGACCACAGGAGCAATATATGGACGATATGGCATAAAGCCCAAACTATCCAATGCAGACTGGTCTTGATTTTTTAAGAAGTTCTGGATAGGCAAGTAAAAGGTTTGCAACTGACCGTGACGGTCTGCCTGAATTTCAATAGAACCGGTTTCACCAACACGATCCACCAAGGCAAAATTTAACTTTTCCCAGGTTGTGACTTGCGTTCCATCGACTGTTGCAATTTTGTCACCAACCTGCATTTGAGCTGTAGCTGCCGGAGTATTTGGCAACACTTTACCCACACGGGTGTTCAATTGTTCTTGCGATGGAATAAACAAAACCCAGAACAATAACACGGCAAAAACCAGATTGATTAACGGCCCGGCAGCAACAATTGCAATCCGTTTCCAGGGATGCTGACGGTTGAATGCCTTAGGTAAATCCTCTTCAGCAACGCTGCCTTCCCGTTCATCAAGCATTTTGACATAGCCACCTAACGGCAATGCTGAAAGCTGATATTGAATGCCCGATTTTTTAGAGGTCCACTTGACTAAGGTCGGCCCAAAGCCAATCGAATAAACTAAAACTTTAACACCCAGTTTACGCGCAACAATATAATGTCCAAACTCATGAATCGCAATGAGCGGTCCAAGAAGTAAAATTGCTGCCACAATCATAAACAAGGCACTCATGTTTTAGCTTCCTTTATTGATGACAATTTGCTGGGCAACAAATCGAGCCATTTGATCGACTTGTAAAATACGCTCAATCGACTCTGCAGCGCCCCCTTCAACCTGATTTAAAGTCTGTTCGACTACCTGAGGAATTTCTGTAAAGCCAATAGCACTTTTCAAAAAGGCAGCAACAGCAATCTCATTGGCAGCATTTAGAATTGCAGGTGCCAAACCGCCCGTTTGCATGGCCTGACGTGCAAGTTTTAATGCTGGAAAACGCAGTGTATCAGGTTCCTGAAAATCCAGTTGTTGATGGACAAACAGGTCAAGTGCAGGCACATGGGTTTGAATACGCTTTGGCCATGCAAGTGCATGCGCGATTGGCGTACACATATCAGGATTGCCCATTTGTGCCAAAGTCGACCCATCCACATATTGAACCATAGAATGAATGATACTCTGTGGATGTACCACCACTGTTACAAACTGTTCTGAAATTGCAAAGAGATGGCAAGCTTCGATCAGCTCCAGTCCTTTATTCATTAAAGTTGCCGAATCAACTGAAATTTTCTGACCCATAGACCAGTTAGGATGCTTGCATGCCTGTGCAGGAGTCACATTTAGCAGTTGTTCCCGACTATGGTTTAAAAATGGACCACCCGATGCGGTGAGCAGAATGCGCGACACCCCCTGTTTAGGTTGCCCATTGCGTTCTGCCTGAAAATAACCAGCAGGCAAACATTGAAAAATAGCATTATGCTCAGAATCGACTGGAAGCAATTCAGCCTGATAATCACGTGCTGCCTGCATCATGAGATCACCCGACATCACCAGTGCTTCTTTGTTGGCTAGCAAGACACGCTTACCGGCTTTAACCGCAGCCAAGGTTGGCAATAAGCCCGCAGCACCCACAATGGCTGCCATAACCACATCGACATCTGCATGTTCAGCAACAGCAATCAAACCCGCTTCATCAGTCAGAATTTCAATATCGGTTAAAGAATGATCATGAAAATATTGCTGTAATTCTTTAACACGACTAGAAGGAACGACCACAACTTTTGGCCGATATTGTTTGCATATTGCAACGAGTTCTAAAATTCTGCTATGCGCCGTGACTGCAAAAACAGAATACTTTTCAGGATGCTGTTGCAGAATTTTTAAGGTACTTTGACCGATTGAACCCGTTACACCTAATATACAAACAGATTGTGACATCTATAAATCTACACCAATAAGTTTCAAAACATACATGCCTGCAGCAAAAATTGGAGCAGCAGCAAGCAATGAATCAATACGGTCAAGCACCCCACCATGTCCTGGCAGAATACGACCCGAGTCTTTAATTCCAGCACGACGTTTAATCATGGATTCAAACAGATCGCCCAGAACCGAACTAAATACAGTAATCACAGATAAAATTAAAAACAAGATATGCTGTGCCAAGGTTAAATCCAAATAAAGGATTTCTACCGCGACCACAATCAGCATGGCAGTAAAAATACCACCATATAGACCTTCTACTGATTTATTTGGACTGACATCTGGAGCAAGTTTTTTCTTGCCCAGTTTACGCCCAACAAAATAAGCACCGCTATCTGCACCCCACACCAGTAAAAACAGGTACATGAGCCACCATGGCGAGCTATGCCATACAGAGAAAATTGCGGTGACTGCAGCAGAAACTAAAATAAATCCAATAATCTTTAAGCTGGAATTGTACCATCCATCATAGTTTGGATACGATTTAACCCAAAAAATACTGCAGATCCAGCAAATAATGGAAGCTGCCCAAAGCAGCAGAGCAATATCATTAAAATATAATGCCAAAGCTGCCAAAGCTGCAGTTGCAAGTCCATAAACCCAGGCTAAGGGCTTAATAAGATTTTTATTCTTTCTTGGCATAAGCTTAAACCACTCATACCCTGCAACCCCTGCTGCAACAATCATCAGCATAAACATTGGATACTGAGACTGTGTAGCAAACATACAACTCAGTACAACTGCTACCAATACCAATGCGGTTATAATCCGCTCTAACATTTATTAATTCTCAAGTTTCTCTTGTTGGATTTGCTCTGAAGTTTTACCAAAACGACGTTCACGTCCAGCAAAGACCGCGAATGCATCATCTAATTCTTCTACAGTAAATTCAGGCCACAAGGTTGGGGTAAAATATAGCTCAGCATACGCGGCTTGCCAAAGTAAAAAATTTGACAAACGATAATCACCCCCTGTACGAATGAGTAAATCTACAGCAGGCAAATCGGCCATGCAGACATGTTGCCCAAAAAGCTCCACATCAATATCTTCAACCGCAACTTTTTTCGCCAGCACATCTGCTGCAATCTGTTTTGCAGCCTGAGCCATATCCCACATACCACCATAACTGATGGCAATAGTTAAAGTCATGCTGTCGAACTTAGCAGTCCTTTGTTCGGCTTGCAACATTAACTCGCGCAAACGGTCGGACAAACGTGAACGATCGCCAATAAAACGTAAGGCAATATTGAATTTTTCCATCCGTGGCAATTGCTCATGAATGGTTTCTTCTAACAGTAGCATGAGCAAATCAACCTCAAACTGAGGGCGATTCCAGTTTTCACTGGAAAATGCAAAAACGGTTAGCGCTTGAATCTGATGTTTTCTACAGTGTTCAACAATCGGATCCAGGACATTTTTCCCTTCACGATGTCCAGCCCCTTTTTGCATTTGCTTTTTTTTTGCAAAACGATTGTTGCCATCCATGATGATGGCAACATGTTTTGGAAGAAGCATATTATCTTCTGATACGGTCATTCAATCTTAGACCTTCATCAATTCAGCTTCTTTAGCAGCCAGACGTTTTTCAACTTCAGCAACAAATTTATCAGTGATTTTCTGAATGTCATCACCTGCACGACGCTCATCATCTTCAGAAATTTCTTTTTCTTTCAGTAATGCCTTGATGTCACCCAACACATCACGACGAATGTTACGAATGGCAACTTTGGCATTTTCAGCCTCATTACGTGCAACTTTCTGCATATCACGACGTGTTTCTTCAGTCAGTGCCGCCATCGGTACACGAATCGCGTCAGCCGTAATTGGGTTCAAGCCCAAATCTGATTCACGAATCGCTTTATCAATTGCAGAGACCATTGAACGTTCAAATGGCTGAACAAGCAATGTACGCGAGTCTTCAACCCCCACGTTCGCCACCTGGTTTAATGGCACATCCGAGCCATAGTAAGGAACCATAACACCGTTCAGGATGGATGGATGCGCGCGTCCTGTACGGACCTTGGCAAAACCATGCTCCAAAGACTCAAGCGTCTTGTTCATACGGTCTTCAGCGTCTTTTTTAAGATCGTTAATCATGTGATCTTCCTTACTTAATTCTAAGAGATGTAATAACTAAATAGCGTGTAGTATAAAGAGCTTTCAGGCTCACGTACATTAATTCGTAACGTGAGTACCCTCTTTTTCACCCATCACCACTGAAAGCAATGAACCAGCTTTGTTCATGTCGAATACTTGAAGTGGCACGTTATGGTCACGACATAGGCAAATCGCGGTTAAATCCATCACACCTAGTTTTTCATCAAGTACCTGATCGAAAGTCAGTGCTTCGTATTTCACAGCATCATCGTATTTGCTTGGGTCTTTATTATAAACACCGTCCACTTTAGTTGCTTTTAGGATCAGGTTGGCTTCAATTTCGATACCACGTAAGCAGGCTGCTGTATCGGTAGTAAAGAACGGATTACCTGTACCGGCAACAAATACACAGACTTCGCCTTGAGTTAAATGACGAATCGCATCACGACTTGAATAAGATTCAACCACAGCACCAATTGGAAGTGCTGACATTAAGCGGGTTTTAATGTTACGGCGCACTAAAGCATCGCGTAATGCCAGACCATTCATTACCGTAGCCAACATACCCATCTGGTCACCGGTTACACGGCCAACCAGACCATCTTTTTGTAATTGGCTACCGCGGTACAGGTTACCACCGCCCACTACGATACCCACTTGTACGCCTAAACCGACCAAGTGCGCAATCGCCAGGGACATTTGATCAAGCACAGTGGCGTCAATACCCATATCTTTGTTTCCAGCCAGTGCTTCACCAGAAAGTTTCAATAAAATACGTGCATAACGGGGCTTTTTTGAGTCCAACATCAGGAAATCTCCAAATCTTCCAATATCTAAAATTTTATTCGTGTAGTTAAATTAAAAATCAGGCTGATTTAATGCGAATTAACTTTGCATACAAGTCATATTCATCGGCATCAGTAATTTCCACTTCCAGCAAATCACCCGCTTTAATCTGACTTTTATCAATATCTTCTACAAAGACATTACCATCAATTTCAGGCGCATCGGCATAAGAACGTGCAACTGCTACCGGGAACTCTTCTTCCAGATCATCCACCAGCACAGTCATGGTTTGGCCAATGCGTTTTTGCAGTTTGGCTGCAGAAATTTCCTGCTGCACTTGCATGAAACGTTCATAACGGTCTTGCTTGATTTCTTCCGCTACATGGTCTGGCAAATCATTGGCAGTTGCACCTTCAACTGGTGAGTAAGTAAAACAACCTACGCGATCAAGCTGAGCTTCTTTGAGCCATTCCAATAGCATTTGGAAGTCTTCTTCTGTTTCGCCAGGGAAACCCACCACAAAAGTTGAACGAATCACCAAATCTGGACATTTTTCACGCCACAATTTTAAACGCTCCAATGTATTTTCACTGTGCGCTGGACGTTTCATCAGTTTCAGGATTTTAGGGCTAGCATGCTGGAATGGAATATCCAGATAAGGTAGGATTTTACCTTGTGCCATCAAATCAATGACTGCATCCACATGCGGATATGGATAGACATAATGTAAACGTACCCAGATGCCTAATTGACCCAATGCTTCACACATATCGTAAAACTTGGTTTTAACTGGCTGGCCATTCCAGAAATCGAGTTTGTACTTGGTATCTACACCATAAGCAGAAGTATCCTGAGAAATCACCAGGACTTCTTTCACACCTGCACGCTTGAGCGCTGCTGCCTCTTCAAGTACAGAACCGACCGGACGTGATACCAGGTCACCGCGCATGCTTGGAATAATGCAGAAGGTACAACGATGGTTACAGCCTTCTGATATTTTTAGATAGGCATAATGTTTAGGGGTTAAACGAATACCCTGCTCCGGAACAAGGTCAATAAACGGATTATGTTTTGGTGGTTCAGGCACGTACTGGTGTACGGCTTCCATCACTTCTTGATATGCTGCAGCACCCGTCACTTTAAGGACATTGGGGTGCATCTGGCGAATTTTTTCTTCATCTTTACCCAAGCAGCCGGTCACAATCACACGACCATTTGCACTCATGGCTTCGCCAATTGCATCTAAAGATTCTTGTACTGCAGATTCAATAAAACCACAGGTATTAACAACTACTAAATCAGCACCATCGTAATCCGATGCTACATCATAACCTTCAGTCTTCAACTGAGTTAAAATTCGTTCGGAATCTACCAATGCCTTAGGACAACCTAAAGAAACAAAACCGACTTTGGGGGATTTCATGAATCTGCGCTCCACTATAATGCGCGTATTGTATGTCTTTTCCAATCATAAAAACAGGTGGAATCCCGACTCTTTGTATTACGCACCAAAATACGGCTATATTTTTAGCAAATAATTCAAACGCACCATTTTGGTTCACTAATAATTGTATTTCTATTACTATGAAATTGGAATTCTGTTATCAAAAACAAAAAAGCACAGTTTTATAGCGGCAGAATTTATATTTACCTCCATGCTCAAAGTTGGCGTGCATTTTGCTTTATTTCGACCACGTTTAACTCGTTGAATGTCCCATAACAGGGAGAAATGAAAAGAAGTGCAGATGCCATTGCGCTATTTTAATACAGGATGCTTTCGCAAATGGATCAACCCGTCGCTATCGACTATCGCCTTTTAGTGGATAATTTAACCACTGCAGTTTTATTGGTCGACAGTAACCTGAATATTTTTTATTTAAATTCTTCTTGCGAATCCTTGTTCGACATCAGTTTACTGCGGGCGGCGGGACAGCCGGTGTTAAATTTGCTGCATATGCCGGATGATGAGTTCAATACTGAAGAAGCCTTACTCAATACTTTTACAACCGGACAGCCCTATACCCGTCGCGAAGCGACCATTAGTGTCAATTTTAAAGATATTCATGTCGATTACACTGTATCTCTGATTAATTCGCAGAAACCCTATCATCCGCTCCTCTTGATTGAGCTGAATCAAATTGACCGGATGCTGAAAATATCCAAAGAAGAAAACCTGATTCAGCAGCATCAGGTGGCGAGACAACTGATTCGTGGTGTCGCCCATGAAATCAAAAACCCATTAGGCGGAATTCGTGGTGCTACCCAATTACTGGCGCGCAGCCTGAATGACCCGCAATACAAAGAATTTACCGACATTATTATTAGTGAAGTAGACCGTTTGCGTAATCTGGCCGACACCATGCTCGGCTCCCGCCAGCTACCAAGTTATGAACTGGTCAATGTACATGAGCCTCTGGAACGTGTACGTTCACTGATTACCAACCAGACCAAAAAGAAAATCAAAATTACCCGCGACTATGATCTGTCCTTGCCTGAAGTGATGGCAGATCGCGACCAGCTCATTCAGGTCATGCTCAATATCAGTGTCAATGCCGTACAGGCCATGATGGAAAACAGAGAATTCTTTGTTGATCATCAACCGGAACTGATTTTAAGAACCCGGATTCAGCGTCTAGTCACCATTAATGGAGTATTAAAACGTTCTGCGGTCCGTATTGATATTGAAGACAACGGTCCCGGCGTTCCGGAAGAAATTTTAGAATCGGTATTTTATCCACTGGTCACAGGACGTGCTAAAGGCACCGGACTGGGCCTGAGCATTGCACAGAATATTATGCACCAACATAACGGAATGATTGAATGCCAATCTGTTCCAGGAAAAACAGTATTTAGCTTATATTTACCTTGGGAGTCTAACCATGTCGCGAAATAAAATATGGGTCATTGATGATGATCGTGCCATGCGCTGGGTTTTGGAAAAAACCTTCAAAGAAGAAGGCTTTGACGTGACCAGTTTTGAAGAGGCACAGTCTGCACTGGATCAGCTCAGCATAGATGCACCTGATGTTATTTTAACTGACATTCGTATGCCTGGCATCGATGGTCTGACTTTCCTGGGCAAAGTCAAAGGCACCCATCCTGATTTACCAGTTATTATCATGACCGCGCATTCAGATCTGGAATCTGCCGTGTCCAGCTATCAAACCGGTGCTTTTGAATATCTGCCAAAACCCTTTGATATTGATGAAGCACTGGCACTAGTCAACCGTGCCATCCTGCATATTGCCAAGTTACAGCAGCAAGAATCTGCCAAAGTCACCCCAGCCATTCAATCGACTGAAATTATTGGTGAATCTCCTGCCATGCAGGAAGTGTTCCGTGCAATTGGCCGTTTATCCCAATCGCACATTACCGTATTGATCAATGGTGAATCGGGAACTGGTAAAGAGCTGGTCGCACATGCGTTACACCGCCATTCGCCACGCAGCAGCAAACCTTTTATTGCCTTGAATATGGCAGCCATTCCTAAAGACCTGATTGAAACCGAACTTTTCGGACATGAAAAAGGTGCTTTTACCGGTGCCAACTCACAGCGCCAAGGCCGTTTCGAACAAGCTAATGGTGGCACCCTGTTTCTAGATGAAATTGGTGACATGCCATTTGAAACCCAAACCCGTTTACTGCGTGTTCTGGCAGATGGCGAGTTCTATCGTGTCGGTGGACATATCCCGGTGAAGGTCGATGTACGTATTGTTGCAGCAACCCATCAGGATCTGGAAAAACTGGTGCATGACGGACGCTTCCGTGAAGACTTGTATCACCGTCTGAATGTGATCCGTATTCATATTCCAAAACTGGCCCATCGTCGGGAAGACATCCCTATGCTGGCGCAGCATTTCTTGGCCCGTGCAGGTAAAGAACTGGGTGTCAATCCTAAAATCTTGCGTCCAGAAACTCAGGAATATATGCAACAGCTACCGTGGCAGGGTAACGTGCGTCAGTTAGAAAATACCTGTCGCTGGCTGACTGTCATGATTACCGGACGTGAAGTTTATCCTGAAGACCTGCCTTCAGAACTGAAACAGATTCCAATTCAGCGCTCAGCTGAAGATGCACAACCACACAACACCTTTGACCGTATTTCCCTTCATCATTGGGATGAGTTATTGGGTCAATGGGCCATCCAGAAACTGAAAAATGGTGAAATGAAGATTCTGGACATTGCTACACCCATGTTTGAACGCACGCTAATTACTGCCGCTTTGCAGCAAACTCGCGGGCGTAAACGTCATGCAGCTGAATTACTGGGCTGGGGACGCAATACCCTAACCCGCAAATTAAAAGAGCTAGGCATGGACACTGCCGATGATGATGTAGAAGAAGAAATCGAAAGCTAAACTTTTCTATCCATAAAAAAGCGCCTAAGGGCGCTTTTTTATTATTGTATTTTCACCTAGTAAATACTTACGCAGTAAAACCCACATAACGAAAATAGCCTTCAGCCCCCAGATCAGATTTAAAAATCAGATAATCGGGATACGTAGCTTGGATAATTTCGGCGCACATATTCACCTGGTCATCATGGGCATGCAGATCATCTACAGAGCGCAGCATGGTGTGTTCGAATTCATCCGTGATATATTCAAAGCCAATATCCATAGCGATAAACAAGACATGTTCACAGGGTTGTATATATTGTTCTTCAGCCCAATTGATCACGTGCTGCTGACAGTGTGGACATTGGATATTATCTGTAGCTTGAATATTAAGTTCGATCAGTTGATAGCTCATAACATTTTAAATTCAGTTTTCTATCCAACTATATTAACAAACTCAAGTAAAGTGAATGCTTAAAATACTTAACAAAAAAAAGGGAATCCTCAAGATTCCCCTTTTTTATAGTCTTATACTTTTATTTATGTGCTGCTTTATAACGTGAGAGTGCAGTCACCGCTACTGCCGAGATAGCCACAGCAGGTAAACTGGCCATTAAAATCCCTGTTGTTCCCAAGCCGATCGCCAAAATTTTTCCTGTCAGTAACGGCCCAGTCATTGCACCTAATCGCCCCAAAGAAATCGCACTGCCCACGCCTGTGACTTTACCTGTACCCGAATAGAAAATCGGTGAAATGCCATACAGAATCGATTGTCCGCCTGTCGAGAAAATCCCGCCCATAAAGCCTGCCAAAACAAGTACTGGAATAGAGCTAGAGGTAAATAACAGTACAAGGGCAATAAATAAACCACTATAGATAATCACCGCCATTTGCCACAGTTTTAAACGGTCCAGCAAATAACCCAAAGCCAGAGTACCAATTACAGCACCTACCTGGAATACCAGCATCACCATAAAAGCCTGTGGTTTTTCCAAGCCTTGTTCCATAAGCAAATTAGGTAACCAGCTAATCAAAATATAATTGATCATCAAGGTAAAGAAAAAGCCTACCCAAAGCGGCATGGTATATTTATATTGCTGGTTTTTAAATAGCACCTCAACCATACCCGGAACAGCTTCATCTATAGCTTGCTCAACAGCGACTTTCTTAGGCTTGTCTTTAAGAATAATCGCCATAAATGGCAGCAGAACTAAAGGGGTTAAGCCACCAATCAAAAATAGAGTATGCCAAGAAATATCTTTAAATAAGATAGCCAGGCCTGCAACGAAAATTGCGCCTACCGGTAATCCACAATACATCAAGCTGTTCAGCTTGCCGCGATTGGCTTCAGTCGCCTCATCACCCACCACAGAAATCATGGTTGGCATCGCAGCACCCAAGCCTAAGCCGGTAAAAAAGCGCGCTGCATATAAAATTTCCATACTCGGCGCGATCGCAGTAAGCGACATAAATAGGCCGAAAATTGCAATTGAAAGCATTAAAACTTTCTTCTGACCCAAAAAGTCGGCAACACGTCCACCAAAGAACGCGCCAAACAACATACCAAAAACACCCAAACTAAATACATAGCCCATTTGCACCTGGTCTAGAGCAAATGTTTCAGCAATTCCTTTTGCGGCAATACCGGGAGCCTGAAGATCAAAACCTTCAAAAAATGCGACCCAAAAACACAAAAATACTGTTAAGAATTTCTGCATTTTACCTGTTTGTATTTGTGCCATGATTGAACTCCGTCCATATTAAGCAAATTAGCCCACAGCAATTTGCTTCACTATTTTCAGATCAATCTGTTGAAATAAATACCACTACAATGGTCGGGTTTAATGTGCGCTACCTCAAAGAAAATCATTCAAATTAGACATAAAAGATTAAACAAATAGACATAATAGATCTTAATTTTATTTATTATTTCATATTTTCAAATACTTATAATTTTGGTAGTTATTTATGATCAAACCATAGTCAAAAGTAATAGTTTAAAATTAAATGATAAAAAAGCCCGCATTTAGCGGGCTTTTATTAACTTGACTCACATTGTATTAAGCAGTTTTTTCGCTTGATTGTTCTTACGAATGGTAATCATCACCAGTTGAACTGCTGCTGGTGTTACGCCTGGAATACGGCTTGCTTGAGCCAATGTTTCAGGACGCACATCTTTTAATTTAAGTGTAATTTCCCGAGAAAGACCAGAAACCACATCATAATCAAAGTCTGCTGGAATACGAGTTTCTTCCAGACGCTTCATTTGCGCCACATCTTCTTGCTGACGGTTGATATAACCTTCGTACTTCACCGCAATTTCAATTTGCTCACCGACAAATGCAGAAACTTCTGAACCTGTCAGTTCCGCAATTTGAGCAAAGCTGATGTTAGGACGTTTCAACAAATCAATAGCAGAACATTCTTTAGACAAGTCTGCACCAGTCATTTCCACGAATTTTTTACCCATCGGGTTGTTTGGCGCAGCCCAAAGGTGTTGCAAACGGCCTTTTTCTGTTTCTACCGCTTCCATTTTTTCACAGTAAGATTCCCAACGCTCATCATCCACCAGACCCATTTCACGGCCAATGGCAGTTAAACGCTGATCCGCATTGTCTTCACGCAGCATCAAACGATATTCCGCACGTGAGGTAAACATGCGGTACGGTTCTTTGGTCCCGAGTGTAATCAAGTCATCAACCAATACGCCCATGTACGCTTCATCACGTTTCGGTGTCCATTGTTCCTGATCCCATGCACGGCGTGCCGCATTCAAACCTGCCAACAAACCTTGCGCACCTGCTTCTTCATAACCAGTTGTACCATTAATTTGACCTGCAAAGTACAGGTTATTGATGGCTTTAGTTTCCAATGAGAATTTCAAGGCTTGCGGGTTAAAATAGTCATATTCAATGGCATAACCCGGACGAAGAATATGTGCATTCTCCATACCACGAATTGAGCGCACCAGTTCAAACTGCACATCAAATGGAAGCGATGTTGAAATACCGTTAGGATAAAGCTCATGGGTATCCAGGCCTTCTGGCTCAAGGAATACCTGGTGCGAATCTTTATCGGCAAATTTGTGAATTTTATCTTCAATCGATGGGCAGTAACGTGGACCTACGCCTTCAATCACACCGGTATACATTGGTGAACGGTCAAGTCCTCCACGAATGATGTCATGCGTGCGTTCATTGGTATGCGTAATATAGCAGTTGATCTGTTCCGGATGCATGGATGCATCACCCATGAATGACATGGTCGGAGACGGGAAATCCCCCGGCTGCGGAGTCATGACAGAAAAATCTACTGAACGTGCATCAATACGCGGTGGCGTACCTGTTTTTAAACGACCTACAGGCAAGTTTAATTCACGTAAGCGTGCAGCCAATGCAATAGATGGAGGATCACCGGCACGACCACCAGAGGCATTATTCAAGCCGATGTGAATCACACCACCCAAGAAAGTACCGGTCGTCAACACGACAGTTTTAGCATCAAAGCGGATGCCCATTTGGGTCACAACACCTTTAACGGTATCGCCTTCAACAATCAGGTCATCTGCCGCTTGCTGGAAAATATCCAGATTCGCCTGATTTTCCAGAGTATGACGAATTGCAGCTTTAAAACGTACACGGTCAGCCTGGGCACGTGTTGCACGTACTGCAGCACCTTTACGTGAATTCAGGATACGGAACTGAATACCACCTTTATCGGCAGCCAATGCCATTGCACCGCCCAAAGCATCAATTTCACGAACCAGATGTGATTTACCAATACCACCAATGGCCGGGTTACAGCTCATCTGCCCTAAAGTCTCAATGTTGTGAGTCAAGAGCAGAGTCTGTCGACCCATACGCGCTGCAGCAAGGGCTGCTTCGGTACCTGCGTGACCGCCACCGATAACAATGACATCGTAAACTTTAGGATAATGCATAATGGTTTGAGAGATAAAAAATGATGACGGAGTATTATATCAAAACTGAACAAAATAAGTTGACAAAATGAGTCGAATTTCTTGAAGAAGATTGAAGAGATTTTTAACCTTTTAATGTTGCAATGTAATTCCGCTTTTCAGACTCGCTATAGAAATGAAACATTTAAGTAAATTTTTTTACTTGATTAGCATTGTTTAAATTTGATTACTTTTTAATCTATAGATTGGATACATTACGAACAAAGGTATAAAAGATGAATAAGAATATTTTCCTCTCATCCATACTCTGTGGTTTATGTCTTACGCCATTTGCAGCTTCAGCAAATGATAAGGTCGAAAAGGTATATGATACTCAAAGGTACCAAAAGGCGTGTAAAGGTAAAAGTCAGGGTGCACAGGTGAGTTTTGCATATCGAGGTATTATCTGGAATGGTACCTGTGAACCTCAATTCTTTCCTTCAGTAAAAAATTCGTCCATCGCAGGAGATGAACCTGAGTTAACCAGTGCATGTAGCGGAGATACCGGTGCAACAACTGTAAACATCAACGGGACTGAAGTTAAAGGTAAATGTACTTTAGGTTTTATGGCTCCTCGTCCTTCTTCTCAACCCCAAATGCAGATGCAACAATCTCAGCCACAAATGCACATGCAGCATGCTCAACCAGAAATGCAAACCCAGCCTCAAATGCAGCCAAAACCTGAGATGCAACCACAATAATCACCATAAAATGTTAATTTTATTAAAATTATTAACGGGTAAAATACCTAGGTTTTACCCGTTTCATATATTGCTTATTTAAAAATCTTGTTTAAACTCTACGGATATCAAAGGATAAAAACAATAAAGGATATTCAATGGATTCAGGTCTCTTTACCCTTTTTTTACCTCTTATACTTGCTTTTATGATGATTGGTTTAGGGCTTGAACTCACAGTTAAAGATTTTCTTCGTATCCGTCATCACCCTAAAGCTATTTTTTTAGCTTTATTTTCGCAACAAGTCATTTTGGTTGGCGTGGCATTTTTTATCTGTATTTTATTTAAGCCTTCTCCACTTTTAGCGATTGGCTTAATGTTGCTTGCCGCTTCTCCTGGTGGCCCTACAGCCAATTTGATTAGCTATATTTTCAAGGGAGATGTGGCATTAAACCTTACCCTTACAGCCCTTAATTCTATTATCTGTACCTTTACCCTGCCGTTTATTGTCAATTTATCCATGCATTATTTTTTAGGTGAGTCGCAAAGTGTTGCCATGCCTATTGAAAAAATAACCCAAGTCTTTTTAATTATTTTTGTTCCGGTTTGTTTGGGTATGTTGATTCGTTCACTTGCCCCCAACACTGCATTGCAACTCAACAAACCCATGCGATTATGTTCAGTAATTTTTTTATTTTCGATTTTCTTGTATGCCCTTTATAAAGAACGATTCAATGTCACCGAATACTTTTCCGAGATTGGGGTTGCCATCGCGCTGTTTTGCCTCATCAGTTTTTTAGTGGGTTATCTAGTTCCACATTTATCTGGAATTTCCGACAAACAGGCACGCGCATGTACATTTGAAGTAGGAATTCACAACACAGGCATGGCGCTTACTATTGCACTTTCCGTGTTATCAAATACCACCATTGCCATTCCCGCAGGAATTTACACTATTTTTATGTATATTTTTGCCACATTATTCGGCATGTTATTAAATAAATTCGCAGCTCATCCAGCGGCTATAACGCCCTGATTTCGCTTCTGTAAATAAAGAGTGCAAACTGCTTCTTTTGCTTTTTCAAGATAGTTTTCATCAATATATAGTGGTTTCAGCCTGAGTTCCGTTACAATGGCATTTTTAAAAACACAAATTTAGGTTATCTCCGTGAAGTGGTTACAAATTCATATTACTGTTGAGCAGGCTCAAGTCGATTTTACTGAAACATTATTAAGTTCATTGGGTGCAGTGAGCGTAACTTTAGACGATGCTGAAAATCAGGACTTGCTTGAACCACTTCCAGGTGAAACGCCTCTGTGGAATAAAGTCATTGTAACCGGTATCTATGCGCAGGAAGATGATGAAGAAATTGATGTAGATGCCCTCATTACCTTTATTACTGCACAGATGCCTGAAGCACCATTACGTTACGAGTTTCTTGAAGACCAAGAATGGGAACGTACCTGGATGGATACCTATGAGCCTATTCAAATTGGCGAGAAATACTGGATTGTACCTGAATGGATGGAAGCTCCTGAAGCCGATGCAGTAAATATCAAGCTTGACCCAGGTCTGGCTTTTGGTACCGGTAACCATGCCTCAACTTTCCTTTGCCTGCAATGGCTCGGCAAAGTCGATCTCAAAGATAAAATTGTCATCGATTATGGTTGTGGTTCAGGCATTTTAGGGGTTGCCGCTTTATTACTGGGCGCAAAAAAAGTCTATGCTACCGATATTGACCCACAAGCTGTACTGGCAACCAAACAAAATGCAGAATTGAATGGTGTACTTGAAAATCTGTATGTTGGACTACCTGAAGAGTTCAATAAAGAGCTGAAAAATCAGAAAGCCGATGTGTTTGTTGCCAACATTCTGGCAGGTCCCTTAATGGAGCTTGCGCCTGAATTCGCAACTTTGGTTAAATCTGAGGGGGAGTTCGCACTTGCCGGCATATTAGAAGAGCAAGTTGCTGATGTTTCTAGTGTTTATTCTGAATTTTTTGATATACTGCAAGTCGAAAAACGTGACGAACATTGGTGTCGAATTTCGGGTAAACGCAAAAATACCCCTGCTAATCATGAATAGACTATGAGCGAAAAACAAACCTGCTGCCCCAACTGTTTTACCAAGTACAAAGTCTCTGTGGCTCAACTTACAGTTGCTCGCGGCATGGTTTGTTGTGCCAAATGCTCAACCAACTTTAATGCATTGAGTCATCTGGTCGTAGAGAAAGAAGAGGCTTTTTCTCTCCCTCAAGCAACTCCCTCTTTAGATCCAGCCAAACAAACTTCTTTATCCAATGCATTCATTAAAGAACAGTTCATTACAGAACAGAAACCGGTAAAACATTTATTGGATATTTTCGATCATAAAGTTGAAAACTCGAATATCGATTTAAAAACTTATCTCAATAACTTGAATTATTTTAGTACAGAACCGATTGGCAACTACCCCACACTAAACTGGTCAGAAAAAGCTGAACAAGAGAAAAAATATGGTGCGCGGCATTATGTTTTATGGGGAACAATCAACTTATGTTTAGTCAGCTTGCTTGTTTTTCAGTTTTTCTGGTTTAATCCGAAAATTTTAAACAATAGCCCAGTATTCAGTGCTTTGTTTAATACAGCATGTCAGGCACTTAAATGTTCGGTTATGGAAGAAAATTATCGACTACTCTCTACCAACAAGTTAAAGGTTAAACAAATTTCCAAACAAGAAACCCAGTTTAGCGGAGAACTAATTAACTATCATACTCAAAGCCTGGCTCTTCCAATGATCAGGGTGGATCTGAAAGCAAATGGGGAAACCATCTCGACCTATTCCTTTAAGCCTTCTGAATATCTGATTACGAGTCTGCAAGGAATTCAACGAATTCCCCAGAATAGTCCTTTTAAATTCAAATTTAGCGTTCCTATGCCACGCAAAAGCTTTGACACTTATAGTTTAGAAATAATTCGCCCGTAACATTGAAAAAAACTATTAAAAAATACAAAAAAATGTAAAAAAAATGTAGTTTTCTTGCTCACTTTTTCTTAGACAATGCTATCATACGCGCCACGAAAGCTTAGTGCTGCAAACTCCTCGAAAATTTTTACAACAAAATTGTCTAACTGAAATGCGCTTTATTAAATATAGCGTATTGAGTAGATTTTTTTGTTTTGATTTTGGGTGGTAACAAATATTAATCTATTGTTACGCTTAAATTTCGATCAAAAACGTCGAGTTGTGGCAAGCTAAATGATCAAGTTTTAGAACTTCCGTTTTAGGATCTAAAACGGGGTTCATTGAATTTCTATAGACCACTTTTATATATCTCTTTACCCAAGTGATATTTGATTTTTCGGATTAATTCGCATGAATAGCAAGTCTCCTATTTTTACTGCACAATCTGATGTCGCTCTTCGTATTCACGTAGATCGCGCAGTTCGCCATTACTTTGCACAATTGCAAGGCGAGCAACCCTCTCAGGTGTATGACATGGTGCTGGCAGAAATGGAGAAACCTCTTTTATCTGTTGTTTTAGAATACACTCGCGGCAACCAAACCCGCGCTGCTGAAATTCTAGGCCTTAACCGTGGTACTTTGCGCAAAAAGTTAAAAGCTCACGGTTTAATGAGTGAATAAGTGATAAAATGCTTGCGGTTTCCGCAGGCATTTTTTTTGGCCTGCTATTTAGCTTTTTGATTTAATTCTTGATAACTGTGACGACATCATGACTATTAAACGTGCTTTAATCTCTGTTTCTGACAAAACCGGCATTGTCGAATTTGCACAAGACCTTGCTGCTCTTGGGGTAGAAATTTTATCTACTGGCGGTACTTACAAACTTTTAAAAGACAACAATATCGCTGTAGTTGAAGTTTCAGAGCACACCGGTTTCCCAGAGATGATGGACGGACGTGTAAAAACACTTCACCCGAAAATCCATGGTGGTATCCTCGCTCGTCGTGGTCTAGACGAAGCTGTAATGGCTGAACACAACATCGATGCCATCGATCTGGTTGTGGTGAACCTTTACCCATTTGCTGCAACTGTAGCAAAACCAAACTGTTCACTGGCTGATGCAATTGAAAACATCGACATCGGTGGTCCTACTATGGTTCGTGCAGCTGCGAAAAACCATGCATCTGTAGGTATTGTTGTAAATGCTGCTGACTATGCGACTGTAGTTGCCGAGCTTAAAGCTGAAGGTGCATTGTCTTATGCAACTCGCTTCGACTTAGCGGTGAAAGCATTTGAACACACTGCACAATATGACGGCATGATCGCTTCTTACTTAGGCGCTCGCGTAGGTAAAGAAGAAGGTCAAGCAGACAAATTTGCACGTACTTTCAATACTCAATTGAATAAAGCCCAAGACCTTCGTTACGGTGAAAACCCACATCAAGCTGCTGCTTTCTATGTAGAAGCTAATGCAACAGAAGCTTCTGTTTCAACTTCGAAACAGCTGCAAGGTAAAGAACTTTCTTACAACAACATTGCAGATACAGATGCAGCACTTGAATGTGTGAAATCATTTGCGAAGCCTGCTTGTGTGATTGTAAAACATGCGAACCCGTGTGGCGTTGCAGTATCGCTTGACGGTATTAAAGCTGCTTATGATCTTGCTTATGCAACTGACCCTGAATCTGCATTCGGTGGCATCATTGCATTCAACCGTGAATTAGACGTTGCAACTGCGCAAGCGATTGTTGACCGTCAATTCGTTGAAGTGATCATTGCGCCAAGCGTAGCTGAAGGCGTACTTGAAATCACTGGTGCGAAGAAAAACGTCCGTGTTCTTGTATGTGGTGAATTGCCAGCAATTGATGAGCGTAAAGCACAGCTTGACTACAAACGTGTAAACGGTGGTTTACTGGTTCAAGATCAAGACTTGGGTATGATCACCAAAGATGATCTTAAAGTTGTGACTAAACGTGCACCGACTGAGCAAGAAATCGATGACATGATCTTCGCCTGGAAAGTTGCGAAATATGTAAAATCTAACGCGATTGTTTATGCGAAAAACCGTCAAACCATTGGTGTCGGCGCAGGTCAAATGAGCCGTGTAAACTCTGCTCGTATTGCTGCGATCAAAGCTGAACATGCTGGCTTAGTGGTTGAAGGTGCTGTCATGGCGTCTGATGCATTCTTCCCATTCCGTGATGGTATTGATAATGCTGCTAAAGCAGGTATTAAATGCATTATCCAACCGGGTGGTTCTATGCGTGATGAAGAAACAATTGCTGCTGCTGACGAAGCTGGTATTGCAATGGTCTTCACTGGCATGCGTCACTTCCGTCACTAAGTGATTGGATATTAATGTAATGACAAAGTCATCTACATTTAGACAAATAGATTTCTAATCTTGCATAAAGTCCTCTCCTATTTTTAGGTTGAGGACTTTATGTCATTTTCGATTCATGGAGTATGAACCGATGAATATTTTAGTTTTGGGTAATGGCGGTCGTGAACATGCTTTGGCATGGAAAATCGCGCAAGATGACAAAGTCGCAAAAGTATTTGTAGCACCGGGTAATGCAGGTACTGCAACAGAAAATAAATGCGAAAATGTTGCGTTAAATATTTTAGACAATGCTGCAATTATCGACTTTGCTAAAAACAATGCAGTTGATCTAATTGTCGTTGGTCCTGAAGCACCACTGGTAAATGGTGTAGTCGATGCTTGCCGCGCGGCTGAGCTTAAAATCTGGGGTCCAACTCAATTTGCTGCACAGCTTGAAGGCTCTAAAGCATTCGCCAAGCACTTCTTAAAACGTCACAACATTCCTACTGCTTTCTATGACGTATTTACTGAAGTAGATGCAGCCAAAGCATTTGTTGAGAAAAATGGTGCGCCAATCGTAATCAAGGCCGATGGTCTTGCTGCGGGTAAAGGCGTAATCGTTGCCATGACCAATCAAGAAGCATTTGATGCCATTGATGACATGCTGGCTGGCAACAAATTTGGTGATGCTGGTTCTCGCGTTGTGATCGAAGAGTTCCTTGCAGGTGAAGAAGCATCTTTCATTTGTATGATTGATGGCGACAACATCTTGCCAATGGCAACATCGCAAGATCACAAACGTATCTTTGAAGGTGACCAAGGTCCAAACACTGGTGGTATGGGTGCTTACTCTCCTGCTCCTGTTGTGACTGCTGACGTTTTTGAAAAAGTCATGAAAGAAGTCATGCGTCCAACCGTTGATGGCATGAAAGCTGATGGTCATGTCTATACAGGTTTCTTGTATGCAGGCTTAATGATTGATGAACAAGGTCAACCTAAAGTGATCGAATTCAACTGTCGTTTTGGTGATCCTGAAACCCAGCCTATCATGATGCGTTTAAAATCATCTTTAGTGGATCTGGTTGAAGCAGGTATTGCAGGTAGCTTACCTGCGGACGCTGAATGGGATGAACGTAAGACTGTCGGTATCGTACTGGCATCGAAAGGTTATCCGGAAACCTCAAGCAATGGTGATGTAATTTCAGGCTTAAACACTGAAATGGCAGATGCAAAAGTATTCCACGCAGGTACAAAAGCCAATGAAAAAGGTGAAATTGTGACTGCTGGTGGTCGTGTACTTTGCGTAACTGCACTCGGCAATACCATCGGTGAAGCACAAGCCAAAGCTTTGGAACTTTGCCAAAAAGTGACTTTTGATGGTGTTCAATACCGTAAGGATATTGGTTACCGCGCAATTGCACGCGAAATGCTTGATTGATTTAATTCAGCAAAAAAACCCGCCTAGTGCGGGTTTTTTTAATGTATATTAATTTTATTTTATAAAATCATTTACTTAAAAATGCTCAGTACTCTATTTACTCAAGGTTCAGAAAAAATACAATATTTAGGTACTTGCTATACACAAGATTGTTTAGAAGCTTTAGGATTTATACTTCAAACACAACAAAATATAGAAAAAGCTATCCTTCTATCAAATAAACAATATCATGCATTCTTAATTATTTCTGAAAGAAATACTTACGTAGTCCGATCAGGATTTAAATCTGGTTATATGGGTGAGGGTCCAAAAGGTCTAGCATCTTCGCTTCAACTTCTCCTGAAACATCAAATAGACATTGAAGAAGTTAATATTTCCGAAAAACTAATGAAGAAAGTTAATAAAGCATTAATTTTAGAGTCGGATGTAAAACACATATTAGAAAGTAAATTTGTTCGCCCTTTACGTATTCATGAATATATTTATACAATCTATAAAACATTAGAATATCAACAAATCAATGATCGACATTATCCAATTGAGCTTAGCTATCACCTTATCGACCCTCGTATTTTTGATTTAGCTTTAAAATTTAAGGAAGAGCCTAACAATGCAATTATGACAGCATATGCCAGACTCGAAGACATACTTAGACACAAAACCAAGACAGATTTATTTTCTTCAAATCTGCTCAAGACTGCATTCATTTCTGATAAACATAAATCAATGTACAAGTGGAATGTAGATAATGAAGAGGTATCAAATGCTATAGGACGCTTGTTCACTCACATTTTTACAGCATATAGAAAGGAACGCGCCCACGGAGAAATCAATAAACACTACAAAATGCAAATACGCGAATTTATGCTAATTAATGAACTTTATCTTTTAGAGAATGAATCAATACCAAACAATTAGTATTTTTATCAATATCCATTTTTTAGCTTTGTATTTTCAAAAAATTTATATAGAAACAAAATTCTTTAATTATCGGTTTTACTCATTTCAATAAATTTAATCTATTGTTTTATGAATTAATTTATAAAAACGTCTCACTTTTTTATGCAAAATTAAGCTAAATATCAGATTTATAATCACTATTATGCATAAAAAAAAATTGTTATGATGTATCCAATTTTTAGGAATAAGTCATCATGAAAATTGTTTGATTACAGCAATTTGCTTTTTTCAAACAAAAAACATCTCTCCATGATGCTACCGATATCCAATTGCGTTGATGAATGGGACATTTTAAAGTTATCTGCATCAATCAGTTGATCTGATTCACACTTGATTTAATCTCTCCAATGACATATTCGTAAATTTATCGCCAAATTAAATTTACTAGGACATATACATGAAAAAGCTCCTTGGTCTTGTTTTAGGTCTTTCAGTTGGCTTGTCTGGCTGTGGTAAGCAAGAAGCGCCTGCAAATAATGCAGCTCAAACAAAAGACGCGAATGGTCTGCAAACGGTCACTATGGCGTCTACAGGTTCGGATGCAGAAGTTTGGCGTTATATTGCCACACTTCCGGAAACCAAAACTGCTGGTATTAAGCTTGAAGTGAAAAACTTCACTGACTATGTGTCTATGAACACAGCAGTAGCCAATAAAGAAATTGATGTGAATGCCTTCCAGTCTTATGCCTACCTGGTTGCTTTTAACGAATCCAATAAAGACAAGATTGCTCCGCTTTCTACCACTTACCTGGAACCAATGGGTATTTATTCAAGTAAAGTGAAGAAACTTGATGAATTCAAAACAGGTGCAACGATTGCCATTCCTAACGATGGTGCAAATGAATCACGTGCATTATTGTTACTTCAATCTGCCGGTTTGGTTAAATTAAAAACTAATTTTGACAACGTAAAAGGCACCCCTGCCGATGTTGTTGAAAACAACAAAAAAATTGTGATCAAACCAATTCAGATGGCAACTGCTGTACGTGTAAAAGACGAAGTCGATGCCATTGTTTTGGGTAATACTTTGGCAATGGAAGGTGGCTTAAATGTGCTGAAAGACTCTATTTATTATGAGCCAATCGACCAAAGCACCAAAATGAATGTCAATATTCTTGCTGTTGCAGAAGGTCGTCAAAATGACCCAGTATTGCAAAAAGTAGGTGCACTTTACCACTCTGAAGCCGTGAAAAAATTTGTGCAACAGAAATTTGGCGGTACCAAAGTTGACGTAAATAAACCGATTAGCTATCTCACTGACTCGAAATAGTAATATAATTGGTTTATCTAAACAGGCAAAGTTTCTTTGCCTGTTTTTCTTTTTATAGATAGTTTTTGACCATATGATTGAATTTAAAAATATTTCAAAACATTATCAGCTTAAAGGTCAAACAATTCGTGCCTTGGATCAAATTAATTTACAGATTCCAGATGGCAGTATTTTTGGCATTATTGGCTATAGTGGTGCGGGTAAAAGTACCTTAATCCGCCTGATTAATTTGCTGGAACGACCAAATGATGGTCAAGTCATCATTAATCAAAAAGATTTTACCGCATTGGATGCACGTTCATTACGTCAGGAACGTGCCAACATCGGGATGATCTTTCAGCATTTTAATTTGTTGCAGAGTAAAACTGTCGCAGCCAATATTGAAATGCCAATGAAACTGTTGGGCTGGAGCAAAGCCGAGCGTGAAAAACGTTTAGCGGAATTGCTCGAGTTTATCGATCTTAAGCATAAGAAAGATGCTTATCCGGATGAACTGTCTGGCGGTCAAAAACAGCGTGTCGGTATTGCCCGTGCCCTCGCCAATCATCCTAAAATTTTACTCTGTGATGAAGCGACTTCGGCACTGGATCCGCAAACCACCAAATCTGTTTTAGATTTGCTTAAAAAGATTAATAAAGAACAAGGCATTACCATTGTTATGGTGACCCATGAAATGGATGTGATTGAATCTGTTTGTGATTATGTTGCGGTAATGGAACAGGGTAAAGTGATCGAAACCGGTTCGACGCTGGAAATTTTCAGTCAGCCACAGCATCCAACCACGAAGAATTTTATTCAGACCGTTTTGCAGCAGCAACTTCCTTTTAATATTCTACAAAACCTGGAAAATCAAAATCATAACAGCATTTATAGCCTGCAATTTTTGGGTACATCTGCACAAGAAACCGTAGTACAGGCAGCCATTAAACAGTTTGATATCAGCTTGAATATTCTGTTTGCCAATATGACTGAAATTAACGGTTCAGTGATAGGACAAATGTTTGTCCAGCTGCTAGGTGATCCTGTGGTGATTGAGCAAGCTGTTGCATTTTTCCAGCAAAATGGGGTCAAAGTTGAACAGTCTGGAGTCAGCGCATGAGAGATTTAATTGTTCAATGGCTGACTGAAATCACGGCGCCTTACTGGAAAAGCTCACTTTCGATTGACCAGTTTGTAACCGCGCTGCAAGAAACCTTGCACATGGTGTTCTTTGCCATGCTGTTTGGTTGTATCTGGGGCTTTATCCAGGCCATCATTTTGCTGGTGACCCGTCCGGCAGGCATTTTGCCAAACCGGGTGATTTATCATGGCTTAAACCCGATTGTAAATGCGCTACGTTCCTTACCCTTTATTATCCTGCTGATTGCCTTTATTCCACTGACTAAATTACTCGTGGGCACATCAATTGGTACATGGGCGGCAATTGTGCCGTTGACCATTTATATTGGTCCTTATATGGGTCGATTGATTGAAACTTCATTGCTTGAAGTAAATGAAGGTATTATCGAATCAGCGCAAGCCATGGGTGCTTCGCCCCTGCAAATTATTTTCAAGTTCATTTTGCCTGAAGCACGCAGT
This sequence comes from Acinetobacter uliginosus, assembly GCF_044130295.1. Classification (NCBI taxonomy): domain Bacteria; kingdom Pseudomonadati; phylum Pseudomonadota; class Gammaproteobacteria; order Moraxellales; family Moraxellaceae; genus Acinetobacter; species Acinetobacter uliginosus. The sequence goes on from NZ_JBIQOC010000003.1 coordinate 94,083, forward strand.
TCACTGATTTTAAACCTTACTACGGCAACCATTAGCCTGATTGGTGCAACGGCGATGGCTGGTGCGGTCGGTGCCGGTGGTATTGGCGATCTGGCCATTTCCTACGGTTACCAGCGTTTTGATACCAGTGTAGTCATTTTGACCGTGATTGTGCTGTTATTGCTGGTGCAATTTGTACAGACCTTTGGTGAATGGCTGTCACGATTAAGATAAAATACCATTATTGAATGCCCTCTCGATTGAGGGCTTTTTTATATTCAGAATTAAGTTTAAGTACCGCTTCACTTCCAATCAATATTAGGAGGACTCAAATTCGTTTAGCCTACTGATATGATTTTAATCACCTATTCATCACACTTAAAAAGTCAATTTTGAACTTGAATTAGCTAAATAATAATCCATGACTTTTCCTAGAGCATGCTAAACTATCCAGTGGTTTTTGCAGGGACTCATTTATGCACTTTGTTCATCTTGGTATACATACAGAATTTTCCATTACAGAATCTATCGTACGTATATCTGATCTAATTAAAGCTGCTGCAAATGATGAAATGCCAGCACTGGCCATTACCGACCTGTCCAACCTGCATGCTGCGGTAAAATTCTATAAAAAATGTCTGGATAAAGGCATTAAACCTATTTTAGGTTCAGAAATCCGCCTGAATGATGCTGAACATCGTGTGACATTATTGTCCATGACCAATAAAGGCTGGCGCAGTCTGACCGAACTGGTTTCTCAAGGTTTTATTTCAGGTCAGCAACTCGATATTCCTTGTGTACAAAAAGACTGGATTTTAGATCAGCATCAAGACCTGATTGTGCTATTGGGCATGCAATCTGATGTTGGCAAAATGCTGATCACATCAAATCCAGATAAAGCTGAACCCCTCCTTCAAGAATGGATTGAAAAATTCGGCAATCGGGTTTATTTAGCTTTGACCCGTACCAACCGTCCTGATGAAGATGCCTTTATTGAAGAAGCTGTCAAACTTGCAAAAAAATACAATATAGGCGTGGTCGCCCATAACGACGTACACTTCATTACACGTGATGATTTTGAAGCACATGAAGCCCGGGTCTGTATTGCCGATGGTTATGTATTGGGTGATAACCGCCGTCCTAAAACCTATAGCCCTGAACAGTACTTTAAAACTGCTGTAGAAATGACGGAACTATTTTCAGATATTCCAACAGCCATTGAAAATACCTACCACATTGCCAAGCGTTGTAATGTGACTTTACGCTTAGGTTTTAATGACTTACCGGACTACCCAATTCCGGAAGGTCATACCATTGATACCTACTTTGCACATTTATCCGAACAAGGTCTGGAAGAACGACTTAACTTCCTATATCCACCTGAAAAGCGCGGTGAAGACTGGCCGGAAATCCGTAAACCTTATGACGAGCGTTTAGCCTTCGAAGTAAAGATTATTCTCGACATGGGTTTCCCCGGTTACTTCCTGATCGTGATGGACTTTATTCAATGGTCCAAAGGTAACGGTGTACCTGTCGGCCCGGGCCGTGGTTCAGGTGCCGGTTCACTGGTGGCGTATAGCTTAAAAATTACCGATCTGGATCCACTGCGTTATGACCTGCTGTTCGAACGTTTCTTGAACCCGGAACGTGTGTCGATGCCCGACTTTGACGTCGATTTCTGTATTGCCGGTCGTGACCGCGTAATTGACTATGTGGCACGTACTTATGGCCGAGATGCGGTATCACAGATTGCCACTTTCGGGACCATGGCGGCCAAAGGTGCAATTCGGGACGTGGCACGTGTTTTAGGTAAATCCTATGGTCTGGCGGACCGTATTTCCAAAATGATTCCAACCAAGCCCTTGGGTTTGAGTCTGGAAGAATCGCTGGAAGCTGAGCCGCAGCTCAAGGATATTGTCACCAATCCGTCCAACCCGGACAATGACGATGCCGCTGAAATCTGGGAAATGGCACTCAAACTTGAAGGCATTACCCGTAATACCGGTAAACATGCCGGTGGTGTGGTGATTGCACCGACCAAGCTGACCGACTACTCAGCTGTAATGTGTGATGCCGACGGAACTAACCGTGTTGCCCAGTTCGATAAGGACGATGTCGAAGCAGCTGGTCTGGTCAAGTTCGACTTCTTGGGTTTACGTAACTTAACCGTAATTGAAGATGCGATTAAGCATATCAATGCGCGTCCAGATGTCACAGAACCGGTCAATATTTCCTATATTCCACTGGATGATAAACCGGCCTACGAAATCTTTGCCAACGCCAACACCACTGCGGTATTCCAGTTTGAATCCGTGGGCATGAAAAAAATGCTCAAGGAAGCACGTCCAAGCAAATTCGAAGAAATTATTGCCTTCGTGTCTTTGTACCGTCCGGGTCCAATGGACCTGATTCCTGACTTTATTCATCGTATGCATGGCGGTGAGTTTGAATACCTGCACCCATTACTGGAAAAAGTTCTGGAACCGACCTACGGGATTATGGTGTATCAGGAACAGGTGATGCAGGCTGCACAGTTCTGTGCCGGTTATAGTCTGGGCGGTGCGGATTTACTGCGCCGTGCCATGGGTAAGAAAAAACCTGAGGAAATGGTCAAGCAGCGCCAGATCTTTATTAAAGGTGCTGCTGAAAAAGATATTGATGAAGCGACCGCCAACCATATCTTCGACTATATGGAAAAATTTGCCGGTTATGGTTTCAACAAATCACATGCTGCCGCCTATGCCCTGGTTGCTTATCAGACCGCATGGCTAAAAGCACATTATCCTGCAGAGTTTATGTCTGCGGTAATGACCTCGGAAATGCAGAACACCGACAACATCGTGTTCCTGATTGATGACTGCCGTATTAATGGTCTGGAAGTTCTTCCGCCATCTATCAATATGTCCTTATATAATTTCCATGCCAGCAGTCCGAATACCATTGTCTATGGTTTAGGTGCAATTAAAGGCGTGGGTGAAGCTGCAATGCAGTCGGTGATTGATTCACGCATACAGGATGGTCCTTATAAAGATTTGTTTGATTTCTGCCACCGAGTCGATCTGAAAAAAATCAATAAACGTACCCTTGAAGCACTCATCCGTGCAGGTGCGATGGACTGTTTGGGCATTGAACGTGCTGACCTCATGGCGCAACTTCCTGAAGCGGTTCAAGCCGCAGAACAGGCACGTTCAAACCGTGAATCTGGCATCATGGATTTATTCGGTGAAGTTGAGGAAGTTCAGCGCAAACCAGCCAAACCGGTCAAACCGTGGTCAGATGAAGTTCGCCTCAAAGGTGAAAAAGACACTTTGGGACTGTATTTAACCGGACATCCGATTGATGTGTATCGTCCAGAACTTAAATCCTTTATTCCTGCACGTATTAATGAGCTCACCCCTACACGCCGTGGTGTGACTACCGTATTTGCCGGGCTGGTGGTCGATGTCGCCAACTTCCCGAACCGCATGATGGTTACTCTGGATGATGGCACTGCACGTATAGAAGTCTCGGCCAATCACGAACGTTTCCAACGCTTTAAAGACATTATTCAAAATGAAAAAGTGGTGGTGATTGAAGGAGAAATTTATGAACGTGAAGGTTTTGACCGTCCTATGGGACGCCTGACCAAAGCCTTTAGCCTGAATGAAATTCGTCAGAAACGTGCCAACAGTATTCAAATCAAGCTGAACGCGGAACATCTCAACCCTTCACTCAGTCAGGATTTACGCAAAATCTTAATGCCATTCTGTAATGTCGATATGTGCAATCATATCCCGATGCAATTACACATTGATTATTCCTATGCCTCTGCTGATATCAACCTGGGCCTGAATTGGAAGGTGGCTCCACTGGATGAGTTACTGACGAAATTACGTGACTATTTTGGTAAAGACGTAATTCATATTGAATATCAGGTCAAATCCAAGGCGGCCAAAGCTGTGAGTTACGAGCAGGCCATGCCTGCGAATGTCCCGCCGCCTCCAGCCAATGTGAGCATGGATGAAGCGATGGATATGTATCAGGCTGAAGCCACTCAATATTCTTAATTTTTAAATATTTAAATTCAAATCGGACACCTTATGAGTCAAGTTGACAATGCTGTGGTTTCCGCACATCTCTCTCATGTGCGTATTGTCATGGTCAATACTACCTTGCCTGCCAATATCGGCAGCGCCTTACGTGCCATGAAAACCATGGGCCTATCCAGACTGGTACTGGTAGAGCCTAAAATCTATCCGCATCCTGATATTGATGCACTGGCCGCAGGCGCAACCGATCTGATTGAACAGATTGAAATTGTGCCGACTTTGCAAGAAGCGATTAAGGATTGTCATCTGGTCTTTGGTACCAGTGCACGTAACCGCACCATTCCCTGGCCTTTACTCGATGCCCGCCCTGCTGCAGAAAAATCATTGCAAGCTGTGGTACAGAACAAACAGGAAATTGCGATTGTATTTGGTCGTGAAGATCGCGGTCTGACCAATGAAGAACTGGCGATGGCCAATTATCATGTCACCATTCCGGTCAATAGCGATTATGGCGTACTGAATGTTGCTCAGGCCATTCAGGTCATTTGCTATGAAATGCGTATGGCTGCCATGGCATTGACTGAACAGGCGGAAGACCCTAAAGCCACCATGCATGTCACCGATGACATTGACATGCAGTGGGATGAGCCTTTGGTAACGCATGAACAGATGGAACAGTTTTACCCACATATTGAAAAAATGCTGGCCGAAATTGAATTTATGGACCCGAAAAACCCACGATTATTGCCTTTACGCTTGCGTCGTTTATTTGGACGTATACAATTAGATCGTATGGAATATCATTTACTGCGTGGCATCTTTAGCCGTGTACAGGCATTGAACAATGGTACATGGAAAAAATCTACAGACAAAACAACCGATTCTTCAGAGGATCAATCCAATGCTTAAACAGCTCAAAGAAGACATCCAAGCTGTATTCGCGCGCGATCCTGCAGCACGAAACACTTTAGAAGTTCTCACTACCTATCCCGGCATTCATGCACTGATCATGCACCGTATTGCCCATGAACTTTGGCAAAAAGAGTGTAAAGGCTCTGCTCGCCTGCTGTCTTCTTTTAGCCGTTTTGCCACCGGCATTGAAATCCATCCGGGTGCCAAAATCGGGCGCCGTTTCTTTATCGATCATGGCATGGGTGTAGTAATTGGTGAAACGGCTGAAATTGGAGATGATGTCACGCTCTATCACGGCGTCACTTTGGGCGGTACCACCTGGAACAAGGGCAAACGTCATCCTACGCTGGAAGATGGCGTGGTGGTTGGTGCAGGTGCCAAAATTCTGGGCCCTTTTACCGTGGGTAAAAATGCCAAAGTCGGTTCCAATGCCGTCGTAACCAAGGCTGTTCCACCGAATACGACTGCTGTAGGAAACCCGGCACGCTTTATTACCAAAGATAAACCTAAAGATGCAGAAGAAGCCCGCCGTCGTGATTATGCAGAAAGTATTGGCTTTCAGCCTTATGCAGCTACACAGGACCAGTCTGACCCGATTCTGGATGGCATGCGCGTACTGCTGGACCGGATTCAGCTTAATGAAAAACGTATGAATACCCTATGTCAGCGTTTATCAGTGATTGATCCTTCATTTAAAAAGCAGCAGCAGAATGAACAACCTTTTAGTGCAGAAGAATTAAAAATTATGGAGGACGTTCGCCGTGAATGCGAAGCGCAAAGCAGTCAATCCAAAGCCTGAACGGCTGTCCTGAATATTAACAAGCCCTGACTTGTATGTTCCTGAAAGTTTTTTTAGACTGAGGAACATACCTACTAATTAATTTTAAAATTAAATGAACGGATGACACCTATGACCCTTAAGCCTTTGGCATGTACATTGATTGCTGTTTCTTTACTCTCAGCCTGTAGCTCGACACCAACAAAAGATAAAAATTCCAATGCACCGATCGTTTTCACTGAACCTGAATTGACTGCTCCGTTTTATGCACTAAATCCATTTAACTATGATGCCCCACCTCCATTTGAAATTGCCTTACAAAAAGCTGCTGCACAGCCGGTAACCAAAATGGAAGTCACACTGCCGGGTGATCCAAAGAAAAAAGTGATGCTTGATGTCAACAAGCTGATTATTCCTACCGTAAACAGCAAGCAACGTAATGTAAAATATGCGGTTGTGGCGGGTGACAATGAAGTAGATATCACCGAAGTTGATGACTTCTTGCAGCTGGTAGAAGGCAAAGCACGCCATTATCCGCCTCGTTTTACTGAACGTCAGGAACGTAAAGGCTTTGAAGCCAAACTGAAACAAGTGACTCAACAGCTCGATACCCTGGCATCTAAAGAAAATGCCTCTTTTGATGTGTTGATTCGTGCATTTAAAGCCAGTGTTATGGCACGTAACCTGGACTTAGGTTCAGTCTATACCACCAAGTCTTTAACTTATGCACAGCGCATTTTAAAAATTAACAAAGAAGATGCTGAAGCAAACTTCTGGTTCGGTTTTGGCTTATCTGAAGGTGGTGGTCAACGTGAAGCTATTCCTTATTTAGACAAGGCCATGAAGGCAGGTGTGCAGGAAGCCTATTTATCTGCGGCAAACAATTACATTGCCATGGAACAAAAGAAAAATGCGATTCAGGTCTTGAAAAATTACAAAGTGAAATATCCGCAAGAAGCTGAAGTGGCTGACCGTTTAATTGCAGAAATTGAAAAGCAAGGTCGCTGGAATGTATGGCAAGTACTTAATCCGGCTAAAACGTCTTAATTTTTCTTTGTCCATTCACCTTTCAGATAGACCGTTCAAAACGGTCTATTTTTATATGTACGAATTGAAAATTAGAAGAATCATCGTATGATGAACAAAACTCAAATAAATACTGAACGTAGACATACTTTATGCCAAAACAAATATATCAGCTTTTATTTGCCTCGCTGCTGAGTAGTTATCTGCTTACAGGTTGTCAAATTGTCAGCGTCAAAAGCCAGGGCATTAATGTCACCATTGCCAATGAACGTGAAAGTATCCTTACCCGAAATAAATTGAGTGAAGCCAGTTTAAATGTGCTGTCCATGACCGGTCGTGAAGCTAAAATCTGTTCCGACCAACCCGACCAGTGTATTCAGGAACTGCAACAGATTCCGCAAATTCAGGACGAACAGCTGCTCTCTACCTCCAGCGAAATTTACCTGGCCAAAGCATTGGAATTTGAAAATTCTTCTGACTGTAAAACCAGTACTTTAGCCAGTACCCGATCTGAAGAAAAACAGAAACAGCAACAAGAAACCTATGATCAATGTCTGGATCAGCAACTGTATATGCTGGATAAAAGTATCCGCTACAGCTATGCCTACATGTTTAAGACCAAACGACAGCCCAAAGACCGCATTTTTGACAACCGGCAGGTGCAAATACGTGACTTTTATAATTTAGCACTGGCTAAACTGGTAACTGCTTATGCCTTGCGTCATAAACCTACTGTAGTTGAGCCACAGGTCAAGGTGGGTAAAAGTATTTATCAGATCAACTTTGATTACTATCCACAGCTCAAAAATCAGAAAATCGAGCAGCTGCTTTCCAGTTACAACCTGAATTTTTCAGGCTTACGTTCCATTAACCGTCGCGATGGTTTTGGCTCAGAATTTGTCCTGGTTCTACCGCAGGTCAAGGATGGTATTAGCGAAGGGAAAAATAAATATATTATTAACCCAATAAATTTCAGTTACAAAAACGGGGTCAATCCCAATATTCATCAGGCCCGCTATTTAGCGGCAACCCTGACTGCCCAGCCTAAAGCGGCCAGCAGTGTAGAAGACATTTTAAACAATGCAGAATTTGAAATAAAAGCCTTTGATCCGTACAAATATGATCAGGTCAATATGGCCGGAAAGACCTATCCGCTGGCTGGAAACTTTTCTACGCCTTATGGCTTATGGCTTGCACAAAACAATCTCGGCCGGGCAGCCTATTTAACCCTTATTGACCGTGATGATCATCTCACCATGCCGCATTTATATATGCTGGAACCTTATAATCCGAATAAAAAAGTGATTGTCTTAATCCATGGTCTGGCCAGCAGCCCTGAAGCATGGATTCGTCTGACTAACGATATTATGGGGGACACAGTACTACGGGAAAATTTTCAGGTCTGGCAGGTATTTTATTCAACTAATATGCCGATTATGGAAAGCCGTTTTCAGATTTATGCCCTATTGACTCAGGCCTTTGCCCAGGTCGATGCCAATGCCCCTGCCAAAAAAGATGCGGTACTGGTCGGACATAGTATGGGGGGCATTATTGCCCGGCTTTTGGTCAGTGATGCAGACTTAACCCAAAAAGCCTTATCCATGATGAATAATCGTCAGTTAAACAAGTTTCAAAAATTACCGATTATTTCGCAGCGCCTGGTCATCAAGGACATTCCTAATTTTTCTCGGGCGATTTTTCTGGCCACCCCGCATCGGGGAACCGATTATGCCGATCGCTGGTTTACCAAGGCAGCACGTAAAATCATCCGTATTCCCGGAGCTTTCCTCTCTGCGATTAGCGATAGCATACAAACTCAGGATCTGGATTTGAAAGAGCTGTTACAGCAGATTGATCATGGCCTGATTCAAAATGGACCGAGTGATTTAAGTTATCAGTCCAAGTTTATTGAACTGACCAAAGACATTAACCCGCGTAAAGGATTGGTCTTTCATTCCATTATTGGCAATATCACCAACAGTAATGATATCCATGTGATCACTGATGACATAGTGCCCTATAAGAGTGCCCATCTGGAGGGTGCTATTTCGGAAAAAATTATTAAAGGCGGTCATTCCATTCAGGAAACACCAGAAGCTGTTTTAGAATTGCGTCGTATCTTGCGTCTACATTTAACCAGACTTGGTTTGCATCAGCCCTAATGTCCGCTTGAGTTCTCCAGTTTCGTATCAACCCGCAGCGTCATTTTCATTGCCGGTACAATCAGCACTGCGATAAAACCCGTCAAACTGTTCTCCTAATTTTTATTCATTTACTGCGTAAGCGTCCGCTGAACCCCACTTTTCTTATTTTCTCAATATCCCGATAGTGTCCATTATTTATTAAATGGACATTATGTTTATGGCCTTAGACACTTTTATA